>JAUYCD010000020.1 GCA_030692375.1 Candidatus Latescibacter sp.
TCTCAATTCAGCAATTCCATTCTAATATTCTCAAGACTTAGTAAAAAGAATTATCAAACCAGTTATCGAAAGAATCGCAGATATAACAAAACTTATTAATTTCACAATATCACTAAAAGCAAATAATGGTCTTTTCATAGGATTTGGATGATTAAAATATAAGGTGTTCCATAAATAAGGTATTAAAAGAAAAATGAATGCTTTTACATTGATAATAAATGAAAGAGCCAATAATCCTAAATACAAATAGCCTATACCATTGCGCTCATCTGTAGTCAAGGTTTCACTCTTTCTGTGTAACAAAAAAATGGTGAAATTGCTTAAAGTGAGTTATATAACTATTTAACAAATTTACCAATATACTTGGTCATTAATAAATTGAGCAACCCCATCAAGATTTGGAAAAACGGATGCGGCATGTATTCCACAATTTCGCAACTGAAGTTCTAATTCAAAAGCGCATTTACTATCAATTATCCGTTTCTCCAATTTATCATCTGTAAATGTTTCAGAAGGGAAAGGGTGTGCTGTAAATAAGGCTGACTGAGCTGAAATACGGTTGGAAATATGTTTTGGATAATAAATACAAACGCTTGAAATTTCAAATGGCGATATTTTGTAATTTGTTATTTTAAGAAAATCTTTCGAATAAACATAAATTGCTGAATTATTATGAGAGTTATTATGAACAGCAAAATATGCAGCTATAAGAAGATTATCCGTCCAATCAAGTAGACGTGTTTTTAATCCATGGTGTTGAGCAAGTGCCAGCCATTCCCATTCATTGTCATATTGATATGTAACATAAGGAATAGCACGTCTTTTGAATTCGTCTAATATTTCAATTTCTTGTTTTTTTTTATTAAATTTGCCGCCTTCGCCGCGTCCGATTTTAGGTATCAATTCATATTTTTCGTCCCTAACACCACGATAAATGGCATGAATGGGATCAACACCTGCAAGCCATTTAAAAAATTCATCAGAAGAATAAATTGTTTTTTTATTTATTTCCATGGATTCATGAACCTGATTTGCTTTATTTATCATGGATTCAAGTTCGGGGGTAATTTCATTCATTTTGTACCTTTCTCCGAGCATGGTAAAGATCAGTTCAAAATCGTACATTTAGTCCCGTAAATTCTCCCAACTGTCGACAAATTGTCGGCATTTGAAATCTGTTTCCAAATTGAAGATTTCACTCCGTGACAAAATGTCACGAACTCATTTCTTTCACCACAATCCTCGACCCATGTACCTCGGTGACCACAATTGGCGCTCCCTTTAAAATATATTCTCCTTCGGTCACTACATCGAGGCGCTTCCCGTTTATCTCCGCTTTCCCTGCAGGACGGAGATTGCTGGTCGCGGTTCCGGTCATGCCGACAAGTTCCCCGGCGGTGTCGGCGGAAGAGAAGCCTTCGCTCCGGTTCTCCACTGCGGCCATGATGATCTTGTTGAAGAGGTTCGTTTTCGGGAGAAAGCGGATCACGAAGTATCCGAGGACAACGGTGAGGAGGAATGTCCATCCCATGGTGTGGGCGGCGGTAATGAAATCCCCGCGGCTCGGCATTTTCCCCACAAGGCTGAGAAAAAAACTGGCGAGTATGAGGACGATTCCCACCACACCCGGAATCCCGAAACCGGGGGCGATGAATATCTCGAACAGGACGAGGAGAACTCCCGCCGCGAAAAGCAGGATTTCCAGAATTCCCGCCAGTTTCACAATGTAATGACTGCCGAAGAAGAGCCCGAGGGCAATGAGGGCTATGGTTCCCCCGATGCCCCAGCCGGGGGCTTTCAGCTCCATGACAAGCCCGAGAAATCCGATGGTCAGAAGCAGGGAGCTCACGATGGGATCGGTGAGGAACCGTACCACCCGCTCCGCCCAGTTGATCCGGCTTTCGATGACCGGCGTGTTCTTTTTTCCCAGCCGGGCAAGGATGTCGTCGATACCGGTGACTGTGCCGTTGGAGATGCCGACTGCAAGCGCTTCGGAGTAGGTCAGGGTGAGGAGCTTACCTTTTGCTGTGAGGCCGGGGATGGCGATGTCTTCATCCACCATGGCCTGGGCGATGTCGGTACGGCGATGCTTTGCCTCGGCGGTGGCGCGCATCTGCGCCCGCATGTAGCTGATAACCTTCTCGGAGGCCTTTTTCCCTTCCAGGTCCACCGCTGTCGCCGCGCCGATGGAGGATCCCGCCGCCATGTAGATGCTGTCGCAGGCGAGAGAGATGAGCGAACCGGCGGAGATGGCGCTTTTGTCCACAAAGGCGATGGTGGGAACCTTCGAATTGAGTATGACGTCCTTGATGTCCACAGCGCTGTCGATCCTTCCGCCGGGAGTGTTGACATGGAAGATGATGCCGTCCGCGTGCATCTTTTCCGCCTCGCTCACATTGCGGGATATGAATGCCGCTAGGCCGCCGTCAATGGCGCCTTCTATGGGTACTTTAAGAAAGGCAGCCCATACGAATGGAGCGGTTAAAAAAAGTAACAAGATGATGAAGAAAGGTACTTTTTTTATAAAGGCACTATCGGGAACGTTCATACAACACCTTCCCTTCCTTTGAAGCCGGGCGAGCAATCGTTCCGGGAATCTGCCGTTCGCTTTCATACTCTTCGGGAGTCATGAGTATGATATCCTGAGCGAACCCGGAATCGCGGAGCGTCCAATATAGTTCAGCCAGTATTTCCCGTCGTTTTCCGGTGAATCGGGAAATGACAAGGAGATCTGCATCGCTCCGCTCGTCGGCGGTTCCGCGCGCCTGAGAACCAAAGAGAATGATTCGGTCCGGCTTGAATTTTTCCACAATACTGGCAACCGCTTGGGATAAAAGTATTTTATCAACCATTGTGTACCAATTTTCAGAACCCGTTTCAGAATTAACCTAATTCTCCATGTATATCTAACCCGGATTATTCATAAAGTTAAATAGGTATTATCTCAACTTATTTTTAAACAAACACTTAAGCCTACTCTTTAAAGGCAGCCCCCTAAATCCCCCAAAGGGGGACTTGGTATGGTAAAGATAATAACATGTAAGTTCAACAAAATTGTAAAATAACTGTTAGGCTTTGTCTTTCAGCCGTTTAAGTCCCCCCTTGGGGGATTTAGGGGGCTGTAGTTTAAAAGCTTACAAAAAGAAAATCCTTTTTTATGAATAATCCGGGCTAACTTTCCTCAACTCTTCTTTTCAATGTCCTTGATAAGATCGTTGAAAATATACCCATGAAAGGGAAGAAACACATACCAGTACAACTTCCCGGCTAATGTTTTCGTGTAATAATAGGGAATAACGGAGAGCTTTCTTTTATCTCCATCATCTTCGATGGTAAATTCCAGCCATGCCTTGCCGGGCATCTTCATTTCAGCCCGGAGGAGGAGGCGTTTATTGGGACGAAGGTCTTCGATCCGCCAAAAACCTATGACATCGTTGATATTCAACCTGTTCCGGCTTCTCCTGCCCCGCAAATCACCAACTCCCATGAATATTTTGTCGATCAAACCGCGGAGCCTCCACATCCAGTTGTTGGAAAACCAGCCCTCTTTGCCGCCGACAGTACAGATAGATTGAAACAGCGCCGGGGCTTCCTTTTCCGTTGTAAGAGAATATCGAGTTGTATAATCGGCCCTTTCCCGGAGTTCATCGAGTTTTACAGCAAGCTCATATGCCGGAGGATAAGCGCTGGTCCACCTTGTGAATATGGTATCCTGCTCCTCGATATTCTTTGCCCGCGTGATAGCTTCCCTGTAACTAAGGCACTGAAAAGGAATGCTGACAATGATGGAGGTGGTCTGACAAACTATATCGTTCGTGAGCCCCCCCATTAGATATCTTGTCAATTGTGCAGGCACAGGCGTCAGCAGGCTGGTGAAATATGAAAAAATACCGATATTCCAGGTGGGAAAAGGGATAAAAATTCTTTTCAGTTGATATACTTCGGCGCATACCTTGAGCATCATTTTATAGGTCAGTATATCCGGTCCGCATATATCATAAGATTTTCCCGCTGTGGCAGGTGTTTCCAGAACTCCCACCAGATATTTGATCACATCACGGATGGCAATGGGCTGGCACAGATTTTCGGCCCAGCGGGGAATGATAAAAACCGGAATCCTTTTTACCAGGTGTCTAATAATTTCGTATGAAGCGCTCCCCGACCCGATGATAATTGCCGCTCTCAATATTGTCACCGGAACGGACCCGTGCTGCAGCTCTTCGGAAACCTTCATGCGGCTCCGCAGATGGGGCGATAGCTCGTAATGGATATCGCCAAGACCTCCCAGGTAAATGATCCTCTTCACATGTTCCTGTTCGGCAACTTTTCTGAAATTTGTTGAAGCCTGAATTTCCGCGACTTCCAACTTCTCCGGTCCTAGGAGGAGCGAATGGATGAGATAATAAGCGGTATCAATGCCTGATAGAGCTTTTCGAAGGCTCTCTTTATCCAATGCATCGGCGACAACTACTTCGATATTCGGCCAGAGTTCCTGAGATTCCGGCAATGCAGCTCTCACCATGACCCGAACCCGGTAACCCCTGGCCGTCAACTCAGGAACGAGCCTTCCGCCGATATATCCCGAAGCTCCGGTCACCAGGACTGTTCCCACATCAGGACAGGGTTCGGTCGGCAGATCGTGACAATAGAGATCGGGGTTCTTCCAGAGGGGTATCGATTGCTTTTCTGTATTCGTGTCGTCTGTCATGTTAATATTTACGTTAATCCAGTTAAGCCGGAAAAGGTGATGTTCCGAAATGAGGTGTGTAAAATAATGGAAAATTGCCCGAACAATGATTATCAGGAATGAATTACCCCACAGCAAGCTGCGAGGTATCCAAAGATGATCCCCCTGTCACCTTCGGTGACATCCCCCTTACTAAGGGAGATAAAATAGAAAAACCATTCTACCGCAGTTGGTATCGATTGCCCCCCTTAAAAAGGGGGGATGTCCGAAGGACAGGGGGGATCCTACCCCGCAGCAAGCTGCGAGGAATTCTGAGATTAAACGATGACCACGATGAATTATTCCTTAAAAATCAGGCGAATCATGTAATCAGGCGAATCATGGTTCAGACAATCTTTTATTCCTTCCGACAGTATTCCGCGCCTTCCTCGAAAGATTCAACCACCGCGGTGACTTGGGGATAAAAGGTTTTACCGCCGGAAATGAGGTTGTCCAGGATTTTCAGGAAAAGAAAAGTCAGCCCCAGGAAAAGAAACGCCGCTCCGATGGGCAGAAATCCGCCTCCGAACTGTTTCCCGACCAGGTAGCCGACTATCATGGCCATGATCGGGAGTATCCAGATCAGGGCAGCGGAAAAGATGACTTTCCCCGGCTCGGCCTCGAAGATCACTTTGTCCGAGACCTGGGCGCCGAACTCATTTACCACGGTGATTTCACGGTTGGTGTGGGTGTTTGTGTAGCAATGATCTTTGCCGGCGCACCCGGTACATTCGTATTCGGAAGTAACTTTCACTGTGGCCTTGTTTCCTTTGAGCGAAACAATGACTCCCTGTCCGGTCATGGAATAGTATTCCTTTCAATTTCAATCGCACGGCTGTGATCGTTATCATTGTCGCTGCCATAACGAATGGATACCCGGATGGCGTTCGCCGGGAAATTTTTGCCCATCTTTTCCGCCCATTCCACCAGGCAGATGCCGTCGCTGTATAAATACTCCTCCACTCCGATATCGAGCATCTCCCGGAGGCTGTTCAGGCGGTAGAGGTCCATGTGATAAAGGGTGACCTCTCCCCGGTGCTCGTTGATGAGGGTGAAAGTCGGGCTGGTGACCTCGCCTTCTACCTTGAGAGCGGAGGCAATCCCTTTCGCGAAAACCGTTTTCCCCGCACCCAGCTCTCCGGTAAGAGCGACCACGTCCCCGGAACGGAGCGTCCGGGCGAAAGCAGCGGCAAGGGCGGTTGTTTCCCCTTCGGAGTTCGTGAAATGAATTTCTTTCATCGCGACCTCAGAATACCGATGGGCAGGATCATCTCCTCCATGGATATCCCTCCGTGCTGGAGGGTGTTCCGATAGAGTTTTTCATACTCCCGGAAGTTGTTCGGGTACACCAGATAGTAATCGTCCTTGGCGAAAAGGTAGTTGGTGCCGGCTCCCACTGAAGGAAGGCCGTATGCCTCCGGATTATCGACGAAGAAAACCTCCGAAGGATTGCATTTCAGGTTGCGGCCGTACTTGTAGCGAACATTGGTCGAGGTGGAGCGGTCTCCGCGGACGATGCTCGCCTTTGTTCCGGTGATACTGCCGTGATCGGTGGTCAGAATCACCGTTCCTCCTTCTTCGGAGATCGACTGGAGAATGTCGAGCAGCACCGAATGGCCGAACCAGGACCGGGTGAGACTGCGGAACGCGGCGTCATCGGGGGCGATTTCCTGGAGGATATCGCTTTCCGAGCGATGGTGCGAGAGGATGTCGATAAAATTATATACTACGGTTACACAGCGGTTATCCCGAAGGTTGCCCAGTTTCTTATGAAACGCGGTGGCATTCTCCGTATTGGCGATTTTTTCGAAATGGGGTTTGCGGTCGAGACGGATCCCTTTGCGTGCCAGATACATTTCTAAAAGGGAAGACTCATGGAGATTCATGCCCGTCTCCTCGTGACCGCCGGAGAGATAAAGCTCCGGATAAATCTTGGCGATTTCGCTGGGGAGAAGACCGGAGAAAAGCGCGTTACGGCAAAACGGAGTAGCGGTTGGGAGCAGGGAATAGTAATAAGAGCGCTGCACCTGGAACATCTTTTCCAGCGTTGGCTCGATCGCCAGCCAGTGATCGAGGCGGAAGCAGTCGATAACGAAGATATAGAGCTTTTCTTCGTTTTTTAAGAGCGGGGCGACATACTGGTCAAATACCTGATGGGACAAAAGCGGCCCTTTCCCCTGGATCCAGGAGAGGTAATTCTTCTCCACATATCTGGAGAACTCATGATTGAATTCCACCTTCTGGTCGGCATGAATCTGATTCAGTCCGGAGTCATTGAATTCTTCTATCTCGATGTCCCAGGTCGAAAGACGGGAATGGATGAGCGCCCAGCGCTCATGATCCAGCCCCATGGCAAGCTCCAGCCTGTTCTGGTTGGCCTGCATGGCGTATTCCCGGCTTACCCGCTCGCTGCGGAGCTGACGGGTATCGAGCAGACGTTTGAGCGTGGTGAATATCTGGCTCGGATTTACCGGCTTGATCAGATAATCGCTTATCCGCGCCCCCATGGCGTCATTCATGATGTGCTCTTCCTCGCTCTTGGTGATCATCACTACCGGAAGACCCGGATCAAGGTTCTTGATCTCGGTCAGCACGCTTAGCCCATCGAGTCCGGGCATCATCTCATCCAGGAGTATGGCATCGAACGTCTGCTGTTTCACCAGGGTTATAGCGTCCTCGCCGTTGGAAACGGGAGTGATGTGATAGCCTTTTTTCTCGAGGAAAATGATATGCCCCTTGAGAATATCAATCTCGTCGTCCGCCCAGAGTATGTTACGCTGCATGAAGTTCTGCCTTATGAGGTCAAATTTTTTCTTTTACTGTAGGGAGAATCACCCGGAAAATGGTTCCGGCCCCGGGCTTGCTCTCAAGAAGCATGATCCTGCCCCCGTGGTAATCGTTTATGATCCTTTGTGCCAGGCTGAGTCCCAGCCCCCATCCCCGTTTCTTTGTGGTAAACCCGGGTTTCATCACTTTCCCCTGATCGGAGTGCGGGATTCCTTTCCCGTTGTCTTTGAAATCGAGAATGACATGTTTGAAATCCTTGGTCATCATCCCGGTCACCGAGATACGGCCATCCCTGTTTTCAATGGAGGCGATGGAGTTCTTGATGAGATTTTCGAACGCCCAGTTCAAAAGCTCGTGGTTGCCCATGATCCGCAGATTTCCAGAATAGTTCCCCTCGATAGTCACACTCCTCCCCATGTGGGGAACCCTGGCGCGATAGTAATCCAGTACTTCTTCAATAACGTCCGAAAGCATTAATGGTTGCAATTCCGGGCGGGATCCGATGCTGGAAAACCGCGCAGCCACCCTCGTCAGACGCTTTACATCATACTCCATTTCTGTAACCGCCTGGTCGAGGAGAGAGGGGTCCTGTTCCGTTTTTAAAAGCTCGAGCCAGCCGCCGATAGAGCTGATGGGCGTCCCGAGCTGATGGGCTGTCTCCTTGGCCATACCCACCCAGATAGACCGCTGCTCCGCGTTGGTAATATTCCTGAATCCGATGAATCCGACATAGAGCAGAATGAGAATAACCATGAACTGGATGATGGGAAGCCATCCGATCAACGAGAGAAATTTGAGGTCTCCGTAGTGAAGAAACCAGGTACGGTCCACAATCACCGTATAGATGGGAACGATCTCATACCAGTTCCCTTCCTTTTTTAATCTCTTTGCCGCAGCTTTAAGCTGATCCATCGCTGTCCGGGATGTATCATTCCGGACGATAGTGGGAAATCCCTTCCAGTAGATGGGCTGGCCGGTTTTTTTCATGGCCACGATCATCGGCCAGTTTCCCATATAATTTACACCGTGGAAAATAAGCTGAGGTTTGTTCTCTGTAAGGAAGCGCTCCGGCGGAGAAAAAGAATCTATCTCTTCGATGGAGGAATGAATCTTCAGCCGGTCTTCTTTTGACGGAATGTTCCTGCCGTACAGAAACACACCCAGCGAATCGGTAACCACCACCGGAAAAAACCGCGAAGGAGGTTCCTCGTAAACAATGAGAGTATCGATATGCAGCTCCAGCCGGGGCATGGAGATCGGCTCTGGTCGATTTGTCCTGTCCATCTTTTTCATGAGATCGATAAGTTTCAGCCGCGCTTTCAGGGTGGTGTCGGCGGGGTCTATGCCGACATTTCTCCAGTAACCTTGCACCGGATTCAAATACTTGTCTGAAAAAATGATATCGTAGGGCGATTCCTGGACAACATTTTGGAACATGCTGGTGCTCAGTCCGGTTGTATCGGGATACTTGGGGTCAATGATGCTGATGTAAATCTCCACCTGAGTTTTTATTACCGATTTCTGATAATTCCGCACATGATCGAAAATCATCTGGGTATACAGCCAGAAAGTGAGAGCTATGCCGACAAGGAGGATGAAGATGGTGGCTTTTACAGTCCCTGAAGAGAACCCGGAGAATTTACGTTTTGATGTTATAGAATTCACTAATGAGCACCTTTTGCACCGATTACGACAAAAACTGTGGCGATGAGAATCTTGAAATCCATCGAGAGCGACATGTTCTCGATGTAATAGAGATCATATTTCAACTTTTCCCGTACATCATCGAGCGAGCGGTCATAGTTATGCTTTATCTGCGCCCACCCGGTCAGTCCGGGTTTCACCTTGAGCCGCAGGGGATAGTAGGGAATTTTCTTTTTGAGCTGTTCCACGAAAAACTCCCTCTCCGGGCGCGGGCCGACCAGGCTCATATCCCCTTTGAGAACATTGTACATCTGGGGAAGCTCATCCATGCGCGCTTTACGGATAAATCTGCCGACCCCGGTGATGCGGATGTCGTTCTTATCAGCCCAGACCGGCCCGCTCAATTTTTCGGCGTCAACAAACATGGAACGGAATTTCCAGAGCTTGAACGGTACTCCGCGATACCCGACCCTTTCCTGGATGTACATCACCGGGCCGCGGGTTTCAATCTTTATCGCCGCCGCAATGAGCACCATTACGGGGAGAAACAAAATGATCGCCGCGAGACTTGCCGTAATATCGAAAACCCGTTTAACATTCTTTTCCCAGGGCGGCATAGGTTCTGAAAGTATCCGTATCATCGGGAAACCGTACAGATGGTTGAACATCATTCTCCGGGCCAGAATATCCGCCGGCCCCGGGAGGATGGAAAAGTCCACTTCGTACGAATCCGCTGCTGAAACAAGCCGGAAAATCTCCTCTTCTTCCCTGAATTCAAGGGCGATGAGAACATCGGTGATTTTCAGAGATTGTATAATGGTGTGCAGATCTTTGACAGTTCCTATGACCATGATTCCTTCTACCGATTTCGGGTGACGGCCCCGGTCGATGAGCACCACCCCTTTAACATCATAGCCGAGGGCAGGCGCCTTTTTTATTTTCTTCAACATGTCGGCGGTATACTCGAGCGTGCCGACAATCACCGATGGTCTCAGCCCGATTCCCTTAAGAAGCAGCATCCGCTGCACCGTCCTCACAGCCAGCCGTTCCGCGCCCACCAGGAATACCAGTGATGCCCAGTATCCGAGAACGATGAGTTTAGAGGTGGAAAGAGAGATATCCGAGGAAAAAGCGATCAGGAGGAAAAAAACCCCTCCGACCGTAATTGTCTTGTACACCGAGATAAGCTCATCAAACCGCGAGGCGTATTTCCATTTTCCATAGAGGCCGAACAGCGCAAAAAGAAGAAGCCAGAAGACATTGATGAGCACGAGGGGAAGCAGGAGATGGCTCAGCGGAATGAAAATCTTGTTGGGGGAGATTCCGCTCTGAAAGGACAGCCAGTAAGTGAACACAAACGCCGACAATATCATGATCTGGTCCAAAACCAGAAGAATTTTTACATAGGGCGATTTCACCGTAAACAACCCTCCCTGCAAACCTCTTCATATACCTTCACAATCCGTTTTGCGATTTCTGAAAGGGAGAAACGCTCCCTCACAGATTCCGCAAGCCGTTCCGGTCCAAGAATGCCTCTCCGAAACAGCGCTTTCACTATCGCATCCCCCAATGGTTCCGAATCACCGGGCGGTACAAGAAATCCAAGACCCTCCTTTACAATTTCTTCAGGGCCGCCGGAGCGTGTCGCGACTACCGGCCTTCCGCAGGCGAGAGCCTCAACCGCTACAATTCCGAAACCCTCGCTGATACTCGGGAGAGCGAGAACATCCGAAGCCCGTATCCATACGGGGAGTTCATAGTTCGGCACTTTTTCATGGATTCTCACCCGCCGCTCGATCCCCAGATCCCGTATCTGTTTCCGATAGACAGCGCTGTCCTTTCCGCCGGGACCGGCCCCGACGAGTACAAGCTCGCACTCCGGATGAAAATACTGCACCTCAGGCAATGCCCCGATAAGATATTCAATGCCTTTAACCGGTAAAAAGTTCCCGATGAAGATGACTCGCGGCAGGTCAGGGTCAAATCCGAGCTTCTTACACGCCTCCCGCTTTTCTCCGGGAGTAAAAAGGGAAGTATCGATTCCGTTCGGAATAATTTCAATTTCCGTGGTTACACCGATTTCCCGGAGGGTGTTTTTCAGATCGCGGCTGACAGAAATTATGCGTGCGGAAGAGTTAAGAGTTCCGACTATCGCCGGTCTGAGAGATGGGTTCATGGCGCAGATATTGACATCGCTTCCGTGCACGGTCACCACCACCGGATACAGACGTCTGAAAGCCTTCACAGCAGCTACCGCGTCGGGAAAAGCATTATGCACATGCACAAGGTCGCACCCTGAGAAGAATTTTCCGGCCAGCGAAAGAGAAACGGACAGGCTTTTCGGACAAAGCGATTGGAAAAACCATCGGGGGAAACCCAGCGAAAACGGCCGCAGCACCGGGTATCCGCGCGGCGCTGTCCAGGAATGCGGCTCACCCAGCCAGAACTGGTTAAAAAAGGGCGCTATTAATCGTATATCAACATGTTCCATCAGGCTGTCCAACTCTTCTTTGACATACGTCCCGAAGAATGGGTTGCGGGCAGAGGGGTAATACAGGGAAACCACACCTATTCTCATGCCGGGCTCCTCAGAAATATTTTTTTAGCCTCGCAGCAACGTAGGTGATATCAGAAAAGCGCGGAACATAAAGCTCGATGAGACCTGTCCCCGAAATCTTTTTGAAGTAAAGACTGGTATACAGCATCCAGCCCAGGCTTGCCAGAGTGAAAGACAAAGCGACCCCACTCACTCCCATATGGCCGATGAGCAAAAAGTCAAGAAGCAAAGCCAGCCCGGCGGCCACAAAAGATGAAAGGATAATCCGCAGGGGATACCCGTGCGCCCAAAAAAAACCGTTCAACACACTCCCCGAATTAATGGCTATCATACCGGGAAACATGATGAGCAGGGGGAAATATGCCGCCATATACTGGGAACTGGATATAATGGTAATGAGGTTTTTGCCCAGGAGTACACCGGCCGCCGAAGCTACCAGGGAAAAGAGCATCACATTTCGGGCGGTAAGAACGGTCATCCTGGATCCCGAAGTTATATCCTGCCGAACTACATTGGAAAGGAGAAACCCTGAGGTCACATCGGCGAAACGCTGTAGAACTTGGAATACCCTGAAACATACGGAGAAAACCGCCAGCATGGTGAATGTTTTCACCGGGTCACCGATTATCGGCCCGATGGCGAAAACATGAATATTGATCATGAGAAACATGCCTATTATGGCCAGCCAGGACCGTACACCAAGTTTGCGTGATTGATTAAAAACACTCCACGACGGCCGTAGAGAATATCCATGAACTGCCATATGAGAAAATAAAGCCCAAACCATTCCAGCCAGTCCGCTTATCGCCCAGGCAAGAAGCACCGCATGAAGCCCCTTGTGAAAAACCGTCAGGAACAAGAGATTGAGAAAGAAGAAAACACTTCCCCCGACGATATGCGTAAGCCCGTAAGACATCGGCCGCTGGCTCACCAGGAGAAGCACCTGAGAGCTGTCCCGTATGATAAGAATAATCGCCACCCCGACCGCTGCCAGGATATACAACCAGGGAATACCGGGAAAGAGTGTCTCTATTAAGGGGGTTAAAATGTATAGAACAGGGATGAGAATGATTCCGAGAATGATACAATACCAGATTGTATTGGCGACCAGGGTTTTACTCAGACTTTTGGCGCGGCCGGCGATGTTCATATTGGAGAGCCGGAGCCAATCACTGGAAAAAAAGGAAATAAATAGAGAGAAACGCACGATAAGGAAGAAAAGGCCGTTATTCTCCTTATCCAGACAAATATAGAGAAGCTTATTATTAAGGAAGGTGAGAGCCAACAATATCATGTTGGCCCCCAGTACGATAGAATACCCTTTAAGAAAACCCATATCGGCGTGACATTACCTGTCAATCCTCATAAACCGGCTTAATTGCTCGAGTTTTCTCTGGTTTTCCATGCTCAAGCCGGACAAACGGTTGAAATACTCGATCATGATGATCGTAACCAGGGAGAAAAAGATCGATGCGGCGCCGGCGATCAGGACCATTAGGAAAGGTTTCGGTCTCGAAGGTTTTATCGGGGGTCTGGCCCGGTCGATAACCGAAACCGTGGAAGTGTTGTTCACCTGCTCGATTCTCGATTCCTCGTACTGGTTCCGGAGGAGTTGTTCCAGCATGCCTAGAGCCGTGATGCGCCGTGACAGCTTTTGGTACTCCATTACCAGCGCCGCCGATTCCTGCAAGGGGACAAACAACGTTTCACGTCCCTCCTTGGAACCGCCGAACCGCATGTCATGGAGCTGCTCTTCACGGAACTGGAGTTTTTTCTGCGAATCTTTGACCATGGGATTATCGTTGGTGAACGACTTCGATTTCATTTCCTTGAGCTGGTTTTCAATCCTCATGATGTCCATTTCCAGTTCAGCGGTCACCGTAAGAGCGATTCGTTCCTGCTGGAAAGGAGAAATCGCCTTGGTTTCCGTCTGAAATTTTTTCAGATCCATCTCCGCCTGTTTCAGCGCCTGGTAATTCTCAATCAGCATCTGCTCGATGAAATCCGCCCGTTCTCGTGATACACGCTGATTAATGGACTGGTTTACCGAATCGAGCACGACAATGTACATATTGCAGAGGTCAGCCGCCCGCACCGGGTCCTTGTCTTCATAATCGACCTTAATCAGACCTTCCTTGGTAAGGGACACATTGGTCAGTTTTTTCAATCGGGCGACAGCGGTATCCCGGTCTGGGACTCCATAGAATTTTACCAGATTGAATTTATCGACCAGGATGATTTCTACTGTCTGGCTTTTGAGAATACCCATGAATATATCGGTTGGAGAACCTTGGGTGCCGAGACGGAGCGTTGTAACCTGGCTGGCGAGCTGTTCGGCGAAACCGAATCCCTTTTTTATTTCATGGGGAGGCATTAAAATTGTAGCAGTCTTGTAATACCTCGTCATGAATATGCTGGCAACGCCGGTGAGAAGGCAAATGACGATAAAATTCAAAAGGATCAATTTTCTGGCTTTATAAAAAATATACACATATTCCAGGATATTTATTTCTTTATTCTCCATACTCACTCCTGAAAGACAACTTAAGCGAACGGCTTGTTTAGAAGTTTTTAAGCTGTTTGGCTAAAATAACAATCGTGGCCGCATTGGCTAAAAAGGTGGCGGCATCCTTTACTGCGTTCCACGTAGCGAATGGTTTTGTTTCCGGCACATGAATGGTATCGCCGGCTTCTAAAGGAATGTTTTTGCTCAATTTGAAATATTGCCCGGTTTTGGCTTTAATAATCCGTGACTTGCTGATGTCTGCATTGAAATTGTACCCGCCTGCTTTCCCGATGTAAAAATTAACGTCCGATTTCTGCTCCCACTTGATGTAGCCGGGCTGCTGCACCGCTCCGGTAACCCTTACCAGATCACGGTTTGCCGGGATGGTGATAACATCCCTGTTCACCAAGAAGATATCATTGCTCAGATCGTTACCGGTGAAAAGCTTGACGAAATCAATAGAGATTTCTCCGGGCCGTGACCGGGACAGGCTTTTGAAGAAGTCGTATTCCTGCGGGGTCATGTCCGCTACCGCCATTGTGCGAAGGCGCTGGTATTCAAGGTCCTGGGCGGTAGTGGAGGATCTTCGGATGATACGGGCCTCATCCAGGTTGGCATTCACGGTAAATCCGCCCGCCATAGTGATGATATCAGTCAGCGTGGTTTGATTCTCAGTGATGGGATATACGCCGGGATACCGCACTTCTCCGCCAAGGATCACATCGGCGATGGTTTTGTAGTCGAATTTCTTCCAGACGGAAAGACGGTCTGACTCATGGATAAGATATTTGGGATCATCAGGATTGAGGTACAGGGCATCATAAAGGTTAATATCAATATTGATAAGGTCTTTCCCTTTACCATCAAAGCGGACGAGAGTGGCACGGGCAGTATCTGCTACCGAAGTGATTCCACTTCCAAATTTAACAAGATCAAGCACCCGGTCACCGGGTTTAAATTCATACCTGCCCGGGTTATTGACATTGCCGTAAATAAACGTGCTGCCGATATAGGGAGGCACCTCGATACGGTCCCCGGCGCTCACGTAAGGGTTTGCTTCGAGATCGCCGAATTTACGGAAACGCTGGAGATCTACTGGAATATCCTTGTCTCCCCGGTGTACCACAATGGATCGCTGACTCGATTCTCTCCTGAGAGAAGGTTCATACTCTTGTTCCTGCTGACGGGTCAAGACCACATTTTGAATCTCCATTATATTTAAACCTGCACGTTCTACAACATCGGACACCCGCTGGATTGGATGGGAAACCACTGCACCCGCTCTGCTTACGACTCCAGAAACATACAAACGAAAATATCTCGGCCGGACGAGAGTCACGGAAATATCAATACCGCTGTATTTTTTGCTAACAAATTTTTTAATCAGTTCTTTCGATTCTGCGAGCGTATGGTCGGCAACTTCCACGGAACCGACAGTACGGATATTGACTGTGCCTTCAGGAGATACCGTTAAACGAAACTGCATATCCAGTTCTCCCCAGAGATAGAGATTAAGCAAGTCGTCCGCACCGATGATATATTTGTCCGGGTCTATTTTATTCATGTCGAAAAAGACTGGCAAAGCCTCAGGAGCCGGTTGCTCCCCGGGTAGTAATTGTTCCTTTTTCTCTTCCGGAATAATACTTGGCACATTGACATCTCCCACTTCCATGCCTGCCTGGGGATTAACCGGCTGGTTGGCCATGGTTCTCAGACCCGGCAGATTGCTGTAATCTATCATTTGATCAAAAGACTGGCAGGGAGAAAACGGAGCATTAATAAATACACACATCATGACGAGAAGAAAAACAAGAAATCGTTTTATGGAAAAACTCACCGGTACAGCCTCCTTGTACAACATAGAGGAAAAGCTCGAAATTGTATGATATGTAACTTCCTAAGATAATAATTTTGTTTCGTTTTGCAATACAATTTTTTATGTTAGTCAGTATCTGCCTGTTTGACATGATGTGTTACAGATTACCCCGGTTACTTCTCATTTTGGGGAATTGAGTAAAAAGAGAAGAAATTCTTTCCGCAGAAAAATATTTTTCGGAACCGAAAGCTTCCTTCGGTCGTATGCTTATATACGAAAGCAGGAGGTGATAACATGCTGATGGCGCCACTTATGAAAACCAATCATGATACTGTTCCTGATAAAGATCTCCTTTTCGATCTGGTAAACGGAGATATGGATGCCTTCGATGTTATCGTGGGAAGATACAAAAACAGGCTTATCAACTTTGTGTACCGTTTTGTCAAAGATTTTGATGTGGCCGAGGATATAGTCCAGGAAACATTCCTCAGAGTGTTTCGAAAAAGACGTGATTATAAAGCGATAGCGAATTTTTCCACGTGGATTTTCACCATAGCGGGCAACCTTGCGAAAAGTGAACTCCGTCGCCGTAAACGATGGAAATTTCTTTCCATAGATGCTACAACCGAAGATGAGAAAACCTTCGATATTCTAGATCCCGGTATGAAACCGGACCGGGCTACGGCTGTACGGATGCTGGATGAACATGTTCATGATTCCATCGATCTCCTTCAGAGCAAGTATAAGGAGGCATTGATTCTGAGGGATATCGAAGGGATGAGCTACCAGCAGATAGCCGAAATCATCGGTGTTCCGGTCGGAACGGTGAAATCGAGGGTAAACCGCGCCCGGATCAAGCTTCAGAAAAAACTGAAAGGGCATACCCCGCAGGATGAACTCCTGTAATCCGGGTTAAAATAGATGCCGAAACGGTTTTATCGTTCCCGCGAAGCGGCAACAAGTTCGGCATGACACGAGTCATCCTGAACTCGTTTCAGGATCTGTTCAATAATAAATTGTAATTGAAGAGCCAATTGCAAAAGTCGATTTTAAATGAAAAAATGATAAGTTTTATTACTTCAGCCCCCTACCCCTCAGTCCCTTGCCGCTTCGCGGGAACGATGAAACCGTTTACCCCCGAAGGGGGCTGCTTCAAATATCGACTTTTGCAAAAAGCTCTGAATATTCAGAATAAAGCAATAATCAAACGGAGGTTCAACGATATCGTGAAAAGTGCTCATGAAGGGTTTTATACCTGTTCCATCTTTCGAAAGTACATTATGGATTTTGTTGATGATGAACTTTCCGGGGAACTACGATCGGACTTCCTTGCTCACGCACTGAGTTGTCCGGTATGCGAAAGAGAGTTGCAGAAAATTCAATATGTAAGAAGGCTTCTGGCCAATCTTACCCCTTTAACCGCTTCACCTGAGTTTGATTTCGAATTGAGGGCGCGCCTCATTCGAGAGAATACTCTCATACGCAATCCATTCTATCGTATGCGCCTTTATATCAGTGAAAATATAAGGGCTTTCATCACCGTACCGGCTGCTGCGGCGCTCCTTATAGCGGGATTATTTTTCTACTCCGGGAACGGAGTGAATCATAATTCCGGCACTCAGATTACCAGCAAAATTACGATAGAAAATAATGATCCTGCTGTCCGGGCTTTTGCTGATGCTCCCGACGAAGATGTGAATTATGTGCTGGAGTCAGTCGGAGAGAGCGAGACCGGGATCGGTACTGCGCCACGGAACACCTCCGCGGCGAGAGCAATTTCAACCAATACTGTTACCTTGATAAGTTTTTAATGGTGATGAAAAAAACTCTTTTATTCGGGAAAACATTCCTTGCCGCGGTGATACTTTCCGGGGTAAACGGTCTGACTGCTCAAGCAGGCGCCCCGGGTGATAACTCCTCTATCCCGCTCGGGATAAAAGAGAAATTCGGCAGCTCTGTTTTTACCGTACACGCCTATCCAAAAATGCCTTCCCTGAAAAACGGAGAAAACGGTATAAAAAAACGCCGTAATGTGGGAACTGCTTTCCCCCTGGACAACCAGGGGTATCTCCTGACCCTGAATTGTGTGTGCAAGGAAGCAGAAAAAATTATGATTCAGGGAAACCGGGGGGTAAAATTTGATGCCGTAGCAGTGGGATGTGATGAAACCGGCAGAATCGCTGTCCTGAAAACTGGTATTCAGACCCTGTTTTCCATACCTCCCATCAGGCCGATGAATTCCATGAAACCTGGCAGCAAAGTAGTTTTCCTGGGAATTCCTCCGGGGAAAAATCTTTCTACCATGACAGGGATTGTACAGTCTGTTCATGAATCCGACGGCACCATCCTCGTTACAGTTTCAGGGGAGCCAGGCACTGCGGGTACCCCGGTTTTCGATGAAACGGGGCAGATTGTCGGGATTCTTGCATACCGCCTCGACGAGAAGGAAAATCCGGCTGTATTTCCATCGCCGAAAAAAACCTATGTGGTTTTTTCCATGGAATATGTTTCCGTAGTGGCGCGGTCTGTTATCCACAACGCTGAAGCCCGTGGCGGCTGGCTGGGTGTATCCGTTGCTGTCAACGGAGGTTTTATTCAGAATGTGGTCAAGGCAAGCCCCGCAGATAAATGCGGTATCAAACCCGGAGATACGATCGCAGAGATTAACGGATCGCCGGTTTCTTCACCCGACTGCCTTGTCGGGGTGATGAGTTCCACCCGTTCGGGAGAAACAGTACGCCTCAAAATTCTCCGCAGCGGTGAACCGCTCTTTTTTACCGTAAAACTGTCCGAACATCCCCCAATGACCCCCATGAAATAACTGAGGCGCCCCCTCGGCAGATATACAATAAAAAAGCCACAGCGGATAGAGAATCGAACCATCCGGTAAGTGATCTCTGTATTCCCTGCGGCTTTTTTTATAAAAATTAAAAAAAGTTCTTGACAAATCATCTAAACTGGTAATATTATACATGTAGTATTAAAGCCTTAGCTTATAATTGGGAGGAGCAGATGCAAAAACTGGAAATAGGAAAAGGGCAGATGAAAGTCCTTAGGGTGCTCTGGGAAAGAAAACGGGCAACCGCGCAGGAAATCACCGACATCCTGAACAAGACCGAACCCATCAAGTTCAGTACCGTATCTACATTTCTCCGCACCCTGGTGCATAAGGGAGTGGCGGGGTACGATATCGAGCAGCGCACCTACATCTACTATCCGCTGGTGAAAGAGGAGAGTATTGCGAACCATGCTGTGAAAGACCTGATCGACCATGTTTTTGCGGGTTCCATGGAGGGGCTTGTCTCTTTTATTCTGAATAAAAAATATATATCGTTGGAAGAACTTGCGAAAATTCAGGAGAAGCTCGACAAAAAGGAGTAACAGCGATGTGGGCGGCCTTTCTTAACCGGTTTCCCGGCTTGTCGGATATCACAATGCTTTTTGGACTCAACCTCCTGATCCATTCTACCCTGATCATCCTCATCGGGCTGGGGGGACTCTATATCCTGAGGAAGAAGCGGAGAGGAACCGCTTCTCAATCGCTTTTGCTGTGGTTCTGCCTCATTGCAGTGCTATTAACTTCTCCGGCGTTACTTATTTCTTCTGCTGCCGGGGTGAGAGGGCTGTATATACCAATTCCGCTGCCCCGTGTTCCGGCTGTCTCTGCGCCGGTTGTATCCGCACCGCAGGCTTACCCGCCCATATCGCCTTCAACCCCGACCGGAGGGCAATCAGGCCTGGAAGAAAACTCTGCCGGACAGCAGCCTGCTGGAAAGATACTGGCAACTGCGCCTCCCGCCAAACAACAGCCGGTTACGACAGCGCCGGTGAAACCACGATCTGTTCCCGCCGCGCCGAAATCAGCTCTCTTGCCGAAGAAAACAGTAATTCCACATACATCTACTCACAGTATACTGCCAAGTATTGCAATCCTGTTTTCTCTCTTCTGGATCGCGCTCTCCCTGTTTCTCGCTTTGAGGTTCGGAGCGATTACCCTGTATATCCGCCGTATCCGCCGCCTGTCTTCACCCGCCGAACCGCGCCATACCGCACTGTGCAGGGCGGTCGCCGATGAACTGGGGATTTCTGCGCCCCAAATCCTCCAGAGTCCCTATGTAACGAGCATCCTCCTCACCGGGTTGTTCCGTCCGGCGATTCTCCTGCCTTCCGGCGGGAACGAAATTGTCCTGGCTACCCGTGAGGTTTTCCTCCATGAACTCGCCCACCTGGCGCGCCGTGACCCGTTCTGGCTCCACCTGTGCCAACTGGCGAAAATTATTTTTCCGTTCCAGCCCCTTTTATGGGTACTCTCACGGCATATAGAGGAGTTGAGCGATTTTGCCTGCGATGATTTTGTCATCCGTCACACCGGTTTGAACAGGCCGTATGCGACTCAGCTTTTCAATCTCGCCCGATCGTTCCAGCCCCAGGGCATCGAGGCGAGAGCCGGATCAGGCATTCTTTCCTCCCGATTCCCGCTTTTGCGGCGCATCGAGCGAATCCTTGACAATACATATACCCGTCACATTACAGCGAGCGCAAACGAGGTCATGTCTTTCTCGATCCTCTTCCTCTGTGCGGTCACCATGACGGGATTCATCGGTTTACGCGCAGAGGGCGCAGTCGGCAAAACCTATGCCTCTGAACACCGCTTACGGGATAATGGGAAACCCAAAGCGAAGATGAGTACTCTTCTCCATAAACCGCTTTCTGCCGTACTCGCCGGACGTACCATGATACAGGAGCAGGCAGCCGCGGAGGAAAGCCGTGAAGAAGAAACTACACCGGCTGGAGAGCGGGAAAACGATCCTTCTCCATCTGCCGAATCCATTCCGCCCGCCGGTGAATCTACTCCTGCAGAATCGCCAGCCCCGGTTATCCTGGCTATGGCGTCCATAGATCAGGAAATGACACGGATTTCATCCCAGCCCGATGCAGTTTCCTCGCAAAAACCGGAGGAACAGAAACCGGGAGCCGACGCAGATAGTGCCGTTTTTGAAGTTCGCCCTGAAGAAGCGAAGCCGGTGCAAAAGGAACTGTCTGGAAAAACCACCGCATCGTCTGCCACCGAATCCCGCGAAAAATCTTCTTCAAAAACGGAAAACGCACAATCCATGCAATTCTTCCCCGATCTCCGTGAACTCAGTTCTGCTGTTACCGACAAAAGGGAAACAGTGACTGCCAAGACTGGCCCGCTGGAGATTTCCATCCCTGGCGGGCTTCCTTCCGCTCTTCGCGAAAGCCTGGAGAGCGGCCAGCAGAATCCGGTGTGGTCACCTTCGGGTAAGATTATCGCGTTTACAGGTAGCAGTGGCATGGGTATCTGGGCGGTTTCAGCGCAGGGAGGAAAGCCGATTCTCGTTCTTGACAACACGAACGAACCTGTTTCCAAAGAAATCGTATCGTCGGGGGGAATTTCCCGCACCCTCTGCTTCACACCCGACGGCAGGGAAATTACATACTTGAAATTCATCCCCAAACCCGCAGGAAGCGGTGTAAAAAAGGAAGCATCTGCGGAAGCTGTCTCCCTCATGCCGGTCATCGAGAATATCAATCTTTTCACCGGCGAGCGGCGGGTTATTGCGGAGGGCGCGACCGAAGGCTCCTGGAGCAGGGACGGGCGATATTTCGTATACGCGGAAGGCGATTCGCGCGGCATCGGCGTCCTCGACACTTCGACCGGGAAACGGCGAGTGATTTCGGAAACCGGGCTTTCGCCCTGCCTGACCCCAGACGGCCTCTCCATCATTTATGTGGACCAGGGCTGGGTTGATCTCTTCTATCAGCTTTACCGGGCGCCCATCGCCGGAGGGAAACCGGAGCAGCTCACCACCGACGGGAACTGGTGGGGGCCCCAAATCTCCCCCGACGGCGAATGGGTGCTTTGCACGGGATACGGAATCTCCCGATACAGTCAGTACGCTCTGCTGCGGGTTTTCAACCTTCGCGAACGCATGAGTTACTTTATCAGGGTCGAAGGCGCGGAGACCGCTGAAATGGGCGCCTGGTCACCCACCGGCCGCCAATTCTGCTACACTCGCATCAGTGACATGATAAAAGATGGATTCACCTCCCGCCGGAGCACCATATACATCGATAATTTCCAGTCGTCGAGCCTCAACCGGCCGGCGGCGGAAACAACCAAACCCTCAGAATTCAAACTGGTCGGCAACTTTCCCAACCCGTTCAATCCTTCCACTACGATCCGCTTCTCTATCCCCTCGGCGGGGCCAGCGGAACTGGAAGTATACAACATGATGGGCCAGAAAATCCGCTCGCTCGTCTCCGGCCGCCTGGAAGCGGGAATGCATTCCATCGTCTGGAACGGACGCGACCAGGAGAACAGACCGGTGTCATCCGGAACCTATGTGGCTCGACTGAAGATGGAAGGAAAGGTTGAGACCCGCCGGATGACGCTGGTTAAATAAAGACAGGCACTTAGGCACTCAGGCGCTGCTTTTTTAATTGACTTTTCTCCATCTTCAGTTCCACTCACACCCCTTTCAAGGGAGATATGTTATGTACCGTACTCATCACACCATGCAGAACGCCGGGCTGTGGTTTCTTTACATCCTGGCTGCGGCGATTTTGTTCCTTGCCGCACCTGTGGCCGCGCAGGAATCGACCGTCAGCTATCCCAACGGTAACTTCATCTGGGACATGGAAATCCAGGGCAACTATGTCTGGTGCGCAACAACCGGGAGTCTTGTCCGATGGAACAAAGCGGACGGAACCTACCGTCAGTACACCGAAAAAGACGGGCTTGCGGATTACGGGGTTTATTCCATAACCAAGGATGCCCAGGGCAATCTCTGGCTCGGAACGAGGAAAGGAGCACAGCGCTTTGACGGCGCCGCGTTTACCACGTTCAATACCGCGAACAGCGGGCTGGTGAACAACGCCGTTCATGCTGTCGCAGTGGCGCAAAACGGCGTGATCTGGATCGGTACCACAGCAGGTCTTTCCCGTTTCGACGGGAAAACCTGGACGAATTACACAACCCAGAACAGCGGCATCCCCTATAACTATATCAATTCCCTTGCGGTGGACCGAAACGGTGTGGTCTGGCTCGCGCACTATGAGTATCTGAAATATAGGGGAGTGAGCAGCTTTGACGGAACCACCTGGAAAACCTACACCACAGAAAACAGCGGGTTGAAAGACAATTCCGTCATCACCATCGCGGTGGATGACAAGAACACAAAGTGGTTCGGCGCATCCCTGACACTCATCAGCTTCGACGGGCAGACCTGGGCCGAGCATGCGGTTCCCTATGTAAACGATATGACCGTGGACAGCAAGGGGGCGCTCTGGGCCGCCGCGGGCGGCGTGCCCTCCGGAATCTCACCGCCCTCGGCGTACAGTTTGTCGAGCTATAACGGCAAGTCCTGGACCACATACCCCCTTGACGCCAAATTTGACCGCCCCACACTGGCTTACACCCGGGTCCGTGTCGATGCCGACGGCACGGTCTGGTTTGTCACTCAGGAGTATTATGGGTCGTTGAGCCTCCACAGCTATAACGGCACGATGGTCAAAACTTACCTTACTGATGGCCCTCTCAACTATTCTTTCTCGGGAATTGCGATAGACAGCATGAACCGGAAATGGTTCGCCACTTACCACGGCGTCTCGTGTTTCGATGGCAAGTCCTGGGTAAATCACCTCTTTACCCTTACGACTGATGATGTCGGCACGACTGTGAATCTTCAAAGCACGAATTTATTTGCTAATTGGATTAAGGGGATAGTAGTAGACCGGGAAAATGTGGTATGGGTATGCTCCGAAATCGGTCATGTTGCAAGCTATGACGGGAAAGCATGGAAACTCTATACTCATACCAGGGACTCAACATTCGTGGGCGGACTTACCTATACTATTGTTGTGGACCGGAATAATGTCAAATGGTTTGCCGGAATATATATCAAGAGCTACGACGGGAAAACCTGGACAAACTATCAACAATACAAGACCTTCGCGGCGTACTCCGGGGCAGTGGATAATGATAATGTAAAATGGTTCGGCACGTTCAAAGAAGGCGTCTGGAGCTTCGACGGCACAACCTGGACGAATTATTATACTTCCAACAGCCCGCTCAAAGGCTCTATCTTGAGTGCAGCGGCAGACCAGAACAACGTCAAATGGTTCGCCAGCAATGATGGTATGATTTATAGCTTCGACGGCGCAGCCTGGAAAACATACGGCCAGGAGGTCACCGGCGTTAAGTATCCCTATAGTCTCTATGTGGATCGCAACAATGTCCTGTGGGTGCTTCACAACCCCCTGATATCTTTCGACGGTAAAACCTGGAAAACCTGGCCTGACATTAAGCTCGGGTCTCTGAGCGCCATTGCATTGGATGCCGACGGTTATATGTGGGTTGCCTCGATCTACAGCGTCGGCGAGGGCGGCACACTCTCCGCGATGAAGCTCTCCACCGGGCCGACCGTGGTGGCGGAAACCGTGCCGGTGAATTTCGCCATCACCGGGAATTATCCCAACCCATTCAACCCTTCCACCACCATCTCCTTCTCACTGACTGAAACCGGGCGGGCCAGCCTGGCAGTCTACAATGTAACCGGCCAGAAGGTACGTGAGCTCGTGTCAGGAACCCTGCCTGCCGGGTGGCATTCCGTGGTCTGGGACGGCCGTGACCAGAACGGCAAACCCGTTTCGTCCGGGATATACATTTCCCGCCTGATGATGAGAGATAAGGTTACGGCGAACCGGATGCTGCTGATGAAGTAGTTGACTGAGCTTGTCGAAGTCAGCGGTATTTCCCTCACCCCCTACCCCCTCTCCCGCAAGCGGGCGAGGGGGCTTCTTTAGTTTTTCATAGACGCCGGCTGGCCGGTGGATTCCAGAACGCTCAACCAGTCGGGCCCGGCGGGATCGAGCTGCTTTCTCTTCGAGATGACTGCGGTGATCGGGACATGGGTGAATGTATTGTTCCAGAGTCCCATCACCATCTTGGTACGACCGGCAAGGGCAGCATGGACTGCATTCTGTCCCAGGCGGCTGCAGAAAATGCTGTCGTCGGCGCTGGCCCGGGACGATCGGATGATGTAGCTCGGATCGATGTATTTCACCGTGGCTGCATTCCAGCCGCAGCTGAAGTGCCGGGCGATACGGTCACGGAGATAGGTGCCGATGTCGAAGAGTTTGACATTCCCCGAAGCATCGAACTGCTGAGAGGCCTTTTCTTCTTCAAACAGGTTCTGGCCTGCGCCCTCCGCGACTACGATCAGGGCATGACGGCGCTCTTCAAGGCGGCGTTCCAGTACTCTCAGAAGGCCCTTTTCACCTCCCAGGTCGAATGGAACCTCAGGCACCAGCACAAAATTGACATCCCCGTTCGCCACCGCCGACATGGCCGCGATGAAACCCGACTGCCTCCCCATGAGCTTTACCACCGTTACTCCGTTGAAAGCTCCCCGCGCTTCTTCATGTCCGTTGCTCAGGATGTCGCGGGCGATGGAAACTGCAGTCTGGAATCCGAAAGAGCGCTCCATATAGGAGATATCATTGTCTATGGTCTTGGGTATTCCCACCACCCCAATCTTTTGGCCCCGCCTCTCGATTTCAATCGCAAGGTCCAGGGCGCCCCGCTGGGTGCCGTCGCCGCCGATGGTGAATATGGCGTTAATACGTTCCCGTTCGAGAAAATCCACCATCTCCTTCGGGTCCTGCGGCCCCCGTGAAGAGCCGAGGAATGTGCCGCCGTTGACATGGATATTCGCCACCATTGAAGGAGTGAGCACCAGCGGAGGCTGCCCGACCCGTGGAACCAGCCCCTGGAAGCCATACCGGCACCCGAGAACTTCTTTCACCCGGTAGCGGTAATGCAGTTCCATGACAAGCGCCCGGATGACATCGTTCAAACCTGGACAGATCCCCCCAGCGGTAACTATAGCAGCACGGAAGGAAGCGGGATTGAAGAAAAGTTTCTTCCGCGGACCGGCTATTTCCAGGGAAGGAGGTTCCTTACCCTGTGAAATCCATTGATGAATGATCGTAACCCGGGGATCGTGGACCACCCGTTCCGATTCCTGCACAAAACCAAAAGTGTACGAGCCTTCCGTCAGGGGCTCACTCAATGGCGAATCATACTGCGCCGGGCCGAGAGATTCGATGGTGAAATCAGTCATGGCATTATGTTCTGCATGGCTTTCGGAATTTTCTTGAGACATGACTGCCCTCCGATTTGTAGGTGACTAAAGGAAATATAATTTACTTTTTCTGCGGAAAGTCAAGATAAATCACATAAGATAATTGTGAAATGATTCACAATTATTGTTGCTTTCATTTATTCCATGTATTAGTTTAGTAGGATTAAAAATAAAAAGATAATATGTAATAATGCATATATTTTTCCAATAAACCTGTAAACCTGCTACCTTTCACCGAATCAAGAGAAGAAGGAGGTCTCATGTGAAAAAGATAGTCCTGGTAGACGACGATCTTGATATCCAGGAATCCATTAAAATGGTTCTTGAAAATGCCGGGTTTATTTTCAGAGGGGCTATGGACCGTGAAAAGGGCATGAGCTTGATCAAAGAGGAGAAACCGGACCTGGTCATCCTCGATGTCATGATGGAAGAGCCGGATGACGGTTTTTTCATGGCTCAGGAGCTTCATGCCCAAAACAACCATATTCCTATCATCATGCTGACATCCATCGGCAGCGTCACCGGCATGCATTATGCCAAGGATAACGAGATGATAATGGTAGATGAATATCTGGAAAAACCGGTTACTCCGGATGAACTCCTCAGAAAGATCAACAATCTGCTCGAGAATGGAAAGGATTGATCCATGTTAGCAACGGAACGCCAAACTTTAGGGGATGAAATCTCCCTTTTGGCTGAAAAATACGGCAATCAGCGAACCGGGCTTCTTTCGATCCTTCAGGCGATTCAGGAGAAATACAATCATATCTCCGATTTTGCCATGCAGGAAGTAGCCAGGCAGCTCGACATACACCCTGTAGAGGTGTACGGGGTGGTCACCTTCTACAGCTTCCTTCAAACTGAAACCACCGGTGAGTTTGTTATTCGTCTCTGCCGGACCATCTCCTGCCACATGGCCGGGAAGTCCGGAGTGGCTCGTCAGTTGGAAAATGAACTGGGAATCACCTTCGGCGAGACCTCGCCCGATGGACATTTCACTTTGGAATATGCCAACTGTCTCGGGCTGTGCGACCAGGCCCCCGCACTCCTGGTGAACGATCTGGCTTTCACCAATGTCACTCCCGAAAAAGTGCACGATATTATCAAGGGATGCCAGCGTGCTTTCAGCGTTTATGCACAGGGGGGACCAGCGCATGCCTGAAAAAAAGGGACATATCATTTTCGTAAGCGGCATCGAACCCAATGCCGGTCTGAAGAACGCTCTCTCCAAGTCACGCGCCGAAGTGATTGCAGAAATTCGTAACTCCGGTCTCAAAGGACGCGGGGGAGCGGGCTTTTCCACAGGGGTGAAATGGAACCTTGCAGCAGCCGCCGATTCAGCAAAAAAGTATGTGGTCTGCAATGCCGACGAAGGAGAACCGGGGACGTTCAAGGACCGGGTGCTCCTTTCCGATTATTCCAATGATCTCATGGAGGGGATCACCATCGCCGGGTATGCTGTCGGAGCGTATCTGGGAATCATTTACCTTCGGGGAGAATACCGCTACCTGAAAAAGCACATTGAAGAAACTATCAGAAAACGTCACGAAGAAGGTTTTCTGGGAAAAGATGCCGGAAGTAAGAAGGGATTCAATTTCGATATAGAAATCCGTATGGGTTCAGGCGCGTATGTGTGCGGGGAGGAAACCGCCCTTATCGAATCTCTCGAAGGACAGAGAGGCGAGCCTCGCAACCGGCCTCCAATTCCGGTGAATACCGGCTATCTGGGCTGTCCGACCATTGTCAACAATGTGGAAACCCTGGTCACCGCCGCGCGGATAATGGAAAAAGGCGCCGACTGGTTCAAGACCTACGGCCTGGGAAAATCCACCGGCTCAAAGCTCTACAGCATCTCCGGCGACTGTAAGCGGCCTGGAGTATATGAATTTCCCATCGGCATCACGGTATCTGATCTCCTGATAGAGGTGGGTGGCGAGGACGCCAAGGCAGCAGCCATCGGCGGGGCTTCAGGGAGAGTCATTCCGGCGAAGGATTTCGCCAAAACGGTGGCCTTTGTCGATGCTCCGACTGGTGGTTCGGTCATCGTCTTTGGTAAGGATCGGGATATGCTCGATGTGGCGGAAAATTTCCTCGAATTCTTTGTCGATGAGTCTTGCGGCCAGTGCACTCCCTGCCGCGAGGGGAATTCCAATCTGCTCGATGCGGTGTTCAAGCTCCAGAAAGGTGAATGCTCCGTCGCCTACCTGCGAACCATTGAGGGTTTGGCCGAAACCATGCAGCTTGCATCGAAATGCGGTCTCGGACAGTCGAGCCCAAATGCTTTTTTATCAATCATAGAAAATTTCAAGCACGAAATATTCGGCAGGATGCCGTTATAGATATAGGGGGAACCATGGAACCAACAATACACGACGACACCTCCCGCGCTCCCAAGAGTGTCCAGCCGCACACGGTGAAAGTGGAAGGCCCGGAGGAAGCTATCGGGGCGAAGGTGAAAGTCAACATAGACGGTGTCGAAATGCGTGTGCCGTACGGAACATCAATTCTCAACGCGGCGAAAATGATCAATGTACATATCCCTACACTCTGCTTTCACGATGACCTGTGTATTGCCGGAGTGTGCCGTGTCTGCGTGGTGGAGGTTGAAGGGCAGCGTACTCTTCAGGCTTCCTGCGCTTATCCCATCACCCAGCCGATCACGGTGTACACAACCTCTCCGAATGTGCGCCGCGCCCGCCGCAACATTATCGATCTGCTCATTTCCAAGCATTACGGCGAATGTTACACCTGCTTCCGAAACAACAACTGCGAACTTCAGAGTCTGTCCAAGGAGTACGGGGCAGATTCTTACAGGTTCGGTCATGTGCAGGAGCCTCGGTTCGAGATAGACAGGAGCAGTTACTCGGTGGTCAGGGACATGGACAAGTGTGTGCTCTGTCGCAGATGTGTGCGCACCTGCATCGACCTCCAGGAAGTCGGAGTGCTCGAAGCGATCAACCGGAGCGACCGTACCAAAATCTGCACTTTCATGGACAAGCCTCTTGCCGAAGTGATCTGTATCAATTGCGGCCAGTGCATAAATCGCTGTCCAACCGGCGCGCTCCGCGCCAACGATTCTTCGGATGAGATATGGGACGCCATCGACGACCCGAATAAGCACGTGGTAATCCAGACCGCGCCCAGCCCGCGGGCAGGCATCGGCGAGGAATTCGGCCTTGAGCCGGGGCATCCGCTGACGTTCGAGATGAACACAGCTCTGCGCCGCTGCGGGTTCGACCGGGTGTTCGACACCAATTTCACCGCCGACCTCACCATCATCGAGGAAGGAACCGAATTGATCCTGCGCCTCTATAACGCGCTGGTCAAGGGCGATCCGCAGGTGGCGCTGCCCCAGTTTACCTCCTGCTCGCCGGGATGGATCAAGTATATCGAGCATTTCTATCCCGAATACCTTCCCCATGTATCTTCGGCGAAAAGCCCCCAGCAGATGTTTGGCGCGGTAATCAAAACCTATTATTCCAAGATCAACAACATCGATCCGGCGGATATTGTCACTGTGGCGCTGATGCCCTGCTCTGCAAAGAAGTTCGAGTGCAACCGTCCCGAGATGCGGGACTCCGGTTTCAAGGATGTGGATTACGGCCTGACTACCCGCGAGCTTGCCCAGATGATCCGTGAGGCTGGAATCGATCTTCCCAATGTACCCAAGAGTGATTTCGATGATCCGTTCGGAACAGCCACCGGCTCTGGTGTGATTTTCGGCGTCACCGGCGGGGTGATGGAAGCAGCTCTCCGGACGGTTTACGAAATCGTTACCGGCCTGGTTGCCGACCCGGATGCCCTAGCCGGACAGGTGAGTGAAATCCGCGGATTCGAGGGGATAAAATACAAGGAATTAACCCTGCCCACTAAGCTCGGCCCGGTTCCCGACATCCTCAAGATGCGGAAGGACCTGCCGTTCAAGGACTGGAACTGGCTCAGCGGCGCCACTCTCAAGCTGGCGGTTGCCCACGGAACCGCTAATGCCAAGAAGGTTCTCGAGGACATCAAGGCCGGCGGGAAATTCAGCCAGGCGCACTTCATCGAGTTCATGGCCTGCCCCGGCGGCTGCCTCGGCGGCGGCGGTCAGCCCATCCCGACCTCGAAGGAAATCCGTAAGGCCCGCGCCCGCGCCATCTACGCTGAAGACCAGGCTTACGAAATCCGCAAATCGCACGACAACCCCGCGGTGGTGGAACTCTACACCAAATTCCTCACCGAAGGTCCCTGCGGTCATAAGAGCCACAAGCTCCTGCATACCCATTATGTGGCAAGGGGAAAGTATATCGTGTAGGAAGCAAGTAATAAAAAGGCAAAAAAAAAGCTCCTCATTAAACGGGGGAGCTTTTTTGTGAAAAATGGTATACAAACCAGCTTCAGCATCCGCCTAGGTAAAAATCAATGACCTTTGTAATCCCCATCTGATCGACTTGATATATCACACATGACTCGCTTTCATATCCCGGACGGTCGATGATCCAGTACATTTTGTTTTGAAGAACGAGCATCCCCCAGGGGATATCATTATTATGAAAGATATAATTATTAATGTCAGGGATAAAGAATTCACTTGTGCCATAGTTTTCTTTTTTCATAACCGCCAACTCTCCCGTCTGATTCTTTCGTATCCATCCTTCCCCATTGAGAGTTTTACACCGGTACCGTTTGTCTGATTCCAGGATGTGAGATAACTTTTCAACTTCATAATAGTAGTAGTACTCGTCGTGAAAAGGCAGTTCATTTCGAATAATTGATATATTCATTTTTATTACCACCTTCTCCTTTTCCGAGAAAGTAGACCCCTTTCCCGCCTCTTTCTTTTTCACCATTGATTCAACCAAAAGCAATAATTCTTTCCATTCCGGTGAATCCGGACGAATCGATATAATCTGTGACAAGGGAAGCCGAGCACTTGCAGCGATACTGTTAAAAGGTACATACGCATGGGTGTTAAGCGGCGGTTTTCTGCCGGAAAGCAGGAGCGCCCAGAGCTTTACACAATATGATGGAATTATGACCGGTTTTGATACGGTAAAGAGCGAATCACCTTTGGTTCCCAATTTCCACCAGCGGGTGGGAATTGTTTTCTGCGAGCCGGACCAGGAAGTGGGTATTTTGGAAAGGGTGGTAATAGTGGAGTCATTCAGTATTTTGGAAGGGGAGCTGGGAAAATCCGGATTGAAATAACTCGGCCACGGGCTAGACCATTTTCCGGAATCGTAGAGAGCAAAGGGGATCAGGACGCCGTCGGAACGGATGGCGCCTATGAAAAAGGGACTGGCGGTTTCAGCGCAGAAAGGGGATGAACTGAGCAGAAATCCCAAGCAGAACAACGGAATGAATCTCATCATATAGCGTACTCCTTTTCCCTGAAAGAAGAGTATATTCAATTCATCGGCTAATTTGTAATCTATTCATTTGAATGATCAACAGCAAGGGCTTCTTTTCAGGACATTCATTCACTGTTCTCCTTCCCTGCACCTGGTATTTCAGTTTGCCAGGAGATGAATATTCGCCGGTCAACAGCGATTATTTGCCATTGGGGCGGTGGCGGACAGCCCATACCGACCTCGAATGAGATACGCAAGGCGTGCGCCGCATCAATGAGATCGTCCACGGCAAGAGTTCCATCAGCGCCGATACATCACTCCTGCTGTTACGGTATTTCGGATTCTTCAACGAACTGGTCGGTAAGAAAAAAAATAGCACTTGACATTAATAACGTAACGCGCTATTATTTTAATTATGATAAAAACTTTCCGCGACAAAGAAACTGCGCACCTCTTTTCAAGGCGTTTTTCTCGTCGTTTTCCATCCAGTCTGCACCGCACCGCATTGCGGAAGCTTACCATACTGGATGCCGCGGAACAACTGGATGACCTTCACATACCTCCCGGAAACCATCTCGAAAAACTATCGGGAAACCGTGAGAACCAATACTCTATTCGCATTAATGACCAATGGCGAATATGTTTCCGCTGGAGTGACGGCCACGCTTACGATGTTGAAGTAACAGATTACCATTAGGAGACTGCCATGACGAGGAAATTAGATCCCATTCATCCCGGCGAGATTCTTCTGGAAGAATTTCTCAAGCCCATGGGGATCAGCCAGTACAAATTAGCCAAGGACATCACCGTCCATCCGCGCCGCATCAATGAGATCGTTCACGGCAAGCGTTCCGTCAGCGCCGATACCGCGCTTCGGCTGTCACGGTATTTCGGCCTATCGGAGCGTTTCTGGATGAACCTTCAATCTCGGTATGACCTTGAAGTAGAAAAAGACAAGCTGAACGGACGGCTGGAAAATGAAGTGAAGATTCTGGCATCCGATCATATATCTCCCGTGCATACCTGACCGTTTGCATGAATCAGTGGTTCAGACAATCTTTTATTCTGTCTTTATTTCCTTTCCATAATCTCTTTCATTTCCGCCAGGCGCAATTCGATCTCGAGGAGTTTTTCCTGGAGTTTCAGTGTCGCCTGGTTGATGTTGTTCTGGAGCATACCAACCACGCCGAAAATATTGAAGAATACCAGTCCGTTCAGTACCATGGCAATTCCCCTGACCTGATCGCGCATATTGCCGGCGACGATCATGAAGAGAGTAATCATGATGATCATGAAGACCCAAACCATACCCACTCCGGCGTTGGAGTCCTTTTTTTCATTAAAACTTCCCTTTCTCACTATGGAGAACAGGAGAGCGGCAAATGACAGTGCGAAGATCACCCCTACTCCGAAGCCGACACGGGCGAGTAAAGGAAGCTCGCCGCCAGCAATCACGGCATAAAGGAAAAGTGCCGCCTGTCCCAGCATTACAGCAATCATCGCTGTCATGATCCATTTTCTCGGTGCGGTAAGTTTTTTCTCGAACAGCATGTGTACCTCCCGGTTGTATTTTTCTCTGAGTTCCGTATTAAAGTGTTCGGATTCCAAAAGTTTTTTACGGAAATTATCCTGCATATTATCCATTCTTTATTCCTCCTTTTCCAGCACCAGCCGAAGCGCCCGTTTCGCGTAATGGAGCCTTGATTTGACAGTTCCCGGAGAAACATTCAGGATGGAGGCAATCTCATCTATGGAGAAATCCTCCAGGAAAAAGAGGGTCAGCGCCTCACGGTGGGCGAGCGAAATGAGGTCGAGCCCACGGTGCACTCGTTCGGCGTCATCAAAATCCGGTGAATTGTCATCTTGGATTTCTGCCAGCGTCTCCTCATCCATCTCTTCTGCCTGAACTTCGGAGTACCTGTCTATAAAGTGATCCATGACTGTGTGACGGGCGATACTGTAAAGCCATGAAGCCAGCGAGCCGGGATTTTTCAGCGAGCCGATACCCTGAAGAACTTTCACCCAGGTCTTCTGCAGTATATCCCAGGCATCTTCTTCATCCGAAACCAGGCGCCGGATGTAGAAAAAAAGCTTCGTTTCCCAGAGCCTGATCAATTCTTCGAATGCGCCCCTGTCCTTTCGACGGCACCGGAGAACCAGAAGCTCGCTGTATATCCGCTCTTTTTCAGTCATGAAATGCCTTTTTTATCGGTTCGTGCCTTATGCATAAAGTCGTGAAAAGGAGGAAAAAGGTTCAAAGGAATGGACAAAAAAAATCCGGGAAATCTGATCAATCCCGGGAAATAACTATCAATCTCTGATTTGTTTCTCGCATAGTTCGCAAAGAAAAAACAAAGAAAAATCAGACAGGATTAACAAGATTAACATGATTAGAATTAAAAAGAAAATATAAAATCTTGTAAATCTTGTAAATCATGTCCAATATTTTTTTCTTTCTATTATTGACTTTGCAAACTTTGCGAGAAAATATTCTTCAAAGGCTTTTCATAAAAACGGCGGATACTCGTTTGCGTCCGGGATGATCCCGGTTCCCTCGATTTCCACCAGCCAGGAAGGACGGCAGACCGCTCCTTCGACAAAAAGCAGAGGAATTTCCGGCGGAATTTCACGCTCCAGAACCCGCATCACCTTCGGCTGTTCCTTGAAATCGCGGAGGTAGACAATCAGGTACGCCATATCCGAAAGGTCGGCGCCATGGGGGGCAAGAAGCGCCCGGATGTTCTCGATGGTACGGCTTGTCTGACGGATGACATCACCCGGATAGAGAATTTCCCCCGCGCTGTCGATGCTTGCCGTTCCCGAAATGTACAGGTGAGAGCGGTCGCCGAATTGAATCCGGGATCCCCGCTCAAAGGTGACTCCGTAATCGATGGTTGGACAGAGATGATCGAGAGCTTCCATGAGGATTATCTGTTCCCGCCGTAAATTCTTTATCGAAATGGCATCAAGTGAAACGAGTGTGTTGGTCTCTTTCAGTTTGCCCTCGATGCCGGTGCTGGCGATGAAGCGGGTATCGCTTGTCAGCCCGTGCTCGGCAAAATACTCCCGCCGGGCTTTGACCATGCCGTTATAATGGTTGTCGATGTCACGGACATAAACCCATTTCCGCACAGTATTCCCGAGCATGGTGAGACCGTTGTCCTCCAGTACTCCGTTGAATGTCCGGAGAATCTCTCCGGTCTGTCTGTAGGAATCGAAGTCGCCGTTCCCGCTGAAATTGGCTGTCAATACCAGGGAATAGTGTTTTCCGGACAGCACAGCCCCGTTACGCCATCCTTCCGTATCGCAGGCAAGAATTTTTTTTTCGTAGGAAGCGGCTGTGTTTCTGACATGATAAGCCAGAAGACTCACCGGTCCGTGGCTCAACGGCGACTGCTGGATAATGGAAACGGCGCCGCTGCGGGCCATGCGACAGGCACGTGACCGGAGTAATTCTTCTTTCTGGTTGGCGATGTCGCTCAGGTAAAAGCGGCAGAATACCTGGGTGTCTTCCGAAAGTCCGCATTCCCTGAGCATTTCGCAGTAGACGGTATGAAGCTCCTCCAATGACAGAAAGAAAGGCGCCTCATCATTGGTATCGCAGGTCATGTAAAACTCTTCCGCCCCCTGAGGGGTAGAGAAAGAGGAATAAGCAGCCAGTATGTTCCTTCTATGAAAATTCATCATTCAGCATACTCCGAACTGATGTAAAAAGGGATAAGACTTGTGAAAAGGGTTAACATTTAGACCCTGAAACAAGTTCAGGGTGACCGCGTCATGCCGAACTTGTTGCCGCTTCGCGGGAACGATGAAACCGTTTCGGCATCTATCAATTAAACATGGGTTTTTCACAAGCTTTGAGAAAACAAAATATAATACAAAAACTGTAAGTTCACGTCAAGTTTTTTCCTCTTGTTTCGGGGAAGTTCATTGGCTTGAGGTATCAATCTCCCGAAGGCGACCCGATGCCGGGCTTGTAGATGATGGAATCTTCCTTGGATTCCACCTTGCCGTAGTACCGGGAGTCCAGGGTCATGGGAGGAGCGATCATGGAATACCCGTATCCCAGGAGCACCCCGCCGATGAGGGTTACCGCCAGGTAGACGAGAGCGACCTGTTTACGGAGAACCGCATGGAGGGAAACGATAGTAGAGATTTTTGTGGCAGGTCCGGTGATGAAAAAAGCGAGCGCCGCGCCCTGGCCCATGCCCATACTGACCAGGACGCCGATGAGGGCGACCGTTCCGCCTCCGCATACATAAAGGGGGATGCCCAAAAGCCCGCCGAGGAGCACAGATTTGAAACCTCCTCCTCCCAGGAGTGCTGCAATCCACTCGGGTTTGATGAAAGCCTGAACCGCTCCGGCGAGGAACAACGCCAGAATGAAATATTTCGATATATATACAAACATTTTGTAGGTATGTTTGATGAAACCTCGCACCCGCGCCCGTGAGGGTAAAGGTGAGCCGTCCGAAGGGCAGGAACGGATAATATTTCCCGCGGTGAAACCTTCCTTTAGAGGATTTTTGAAATATACCGCGCCGCGTGACAGGGAAAACTCCACAGTCCATCCGCCGATCACCCCCAAAAGGAGAGCCGAGAATGTGCGCGCCAGGGCCATTTCCGGCCCCATGACCCCCCAGGTGATAATGAATAGGGAGGGGTTCATCAGGGGCGAGGCTATCAGGAATGCCATCAGCGGCGCCAGGGGGACGCCGACCGCCGCAAGTCCGCCCACCAGGGGTATGGCGGCGAATGTGCACATCGGGGAGAGTATTCCCAGAACCGCGGCAAAAAGAATGGGGATTCCGCCGCTCCGGTTCAGGAATCCCCGCACTTTTTCATGGGACATCAGCTCGGAGATAAAGACAGCCGCCAGGACGCCGAACAGCACATAATACCAGAGGCTCTGGAAAAGCGCCCAGGTGTTGGCGATGATTTTCTCTGTGTAGGTCCCGTAAAACAGTTTCTCTATGGTGAAATAGAGATTGTAAAAGAAATTCAGTATTTCATAAACATGAGTCAAGAAAAGCTGCCTTGTAAAAAATGAAAAGAATCCAAAAACGAGGAGCCGGAAACTGAAAGATTTTTTGACAGGATTTACAAGATTTACAGGATTATATTTTTTGTTTTTTCTAAAATCTTGGGAATCCTGTCAATCCTGTCAAATTTCTCTCTTAGCATCTTTCTATTTGGAGTGCTGATTAACGCAGTACCCTTTTTTGTAAGAGATATTCTCTATAGCCTGGCGTTTTTGACCGGCATGACCATCCCTTTTTCCTGTGGAACCACTACTTTCAGGTCGTAGAGCATGGTTTTGGAGGTGTCCTCGATGGAGGAGGCGAATCCAGCCGGCCCGAAGCGGTTCTTCAGCTTGATAAGCAGATGATTCTCCCCTTTTTCCAAAACCACCGGTAGGGCCTGTTCCCGCAGCTTGTACTCGTGGGGACCGTCATCACGAAAGATTACCTTCCCGTTCAGAAATACTTTCGCGCCGTCATCGTAACCGAACATGAATCTCCCTTCCTGCTTACCGGGGGATTCCAGGCAGAGATAGGCATAGGTGACCGTGTTGGCCAGATCGTCGGTGAGCGTTTCATTCAGGCTCACATACGCTTCCGGGAAACCAAAGGGATGCTTGAACACCCACCAGGGCTTGCCGGTGGAGGCAGTCTGTCCGTCTTTCGGTTTGGCAGCGGCTTCCCCGCCAAGAATGTCCTTGTCCAGATCGGTTTCCTTGTATGGCCCGTTCATGAGGTAGTTCTGAAATCCGATTCCCTGGTATCCGGAATGCTTCACAAAGTTCCTGCGCACTTCACGGACCGGTTTCCCCACAACGGTGATGTCTTTCTCCTCAAAGCTGCCGATTCCCTTGTTCCGCGCGAGATGCATTACTACTACATCCGCCGGATTCACCCCCATAGCCCTCAGCGCTGTGGCTTCCGTGGCAACCGGGTTGCCGCCCGCGATAACGATGTTATGGTGGAGATTTTGAGTATAGGTGGGCCAGTCCTTCTCCGATGCCCAGAAACCGGCGATCACCCCGTAATCGGTGGGCCGGTAGCTGAAAATGTCCAGCATGCCGTAAGGAAAACCGTACTTGTCCATCTGGCTTTTACCGCGCCCGTCGCCGTAGGGGATGGAGGCGAACGCCCCCACATAATTCTTGAAAAGCAGGGTGCCGCCGCCGATGTTCATCTTCATGGCCGGGATATTTATCAACTTGTCGGCGCTGAGGATGGCTTCCGGCATATAGTACCCGTCACGGGGTGTGCCGGTTCCGGGTATCGGTACACCATAGCCGAATTTGCCGCCCCGGAATTTCACATCCACTCTCTGAAACGCGCCCCCGGGCACCGGTTCAAAACGGTATTTGTCCTCGTTCAGGTCGACATAATCCACTACCGTATGGTTCTGGGACCGGGTGAATTCCGCGCACATCTCCTTGTAGGAGATGTTGTCGAATCCTTCCCAGCGGAGAGTCCAGCCGTCCTCATCGTAGGAGGCTTCATACAGCGGCCCCTGGCCCCGTTTCCCCGCCACTGTCCAGGTAGCGCCCTCCACCAGGGTGATATGGCGGGGTTTCATCTTTTCCACGAGGTATTTCACCACGCTTTTCACAACCCGGGCATCGGTGACATCGCCCCAGTGTCCCGCTCCGTTATTAAAAAAACGATCATTCCTGCGTTTACCGTCATGGTCATACACCGGGGCACTGACAATATTGAGTTTGATCGCCACATGATCGGAGGGTTTGATGACTTTGGCGAGGCTGGTTTCGGACCGGTCCATCTCCAGCGCCCGGCGAACGACTCCATCTACCTGTTCGAAAGTAACTTTCCCGGCAGCCAGAGGAACCGGATTCTTCATCTCCTTGTCTTCGGAAGTGGCAATGGCAACCACCGCACGGCCTGTTTTGGCCTGCGAATTATCCACCAGAGACACTGGCGAGGAACCGTGCTCACGGTGCGCGAGCCTGATGTCAATCCCGATGCTGAGAAAAAATGCCAGTACAAGGGCGAAAGAAAATACTAATTTCTTCCTTTTTTTCAGGGTATCCGTACTCTTGTCTCCTTTTCAAAGTTTCGCGCTCTTGCCCGGCTGGGCCATCCCTTTTTCTTTGGGAACCACCACCTCCATATCATACAGCATGGTCTTGGAGGTATCCTCTATTGAAGAGGCAAATCCCGCTGGCCCGAAACGGTTTTTCAGCTTGATAAGCAGATGATTCTCACCCTTTTCCAGAACTACCGGAATGGCCTGCTCCCGCAGTTTAAACTCGTGGGGGCCGTCATCGTTTAGGATAACTTTTCCATTCAGATATACTTTGGCGCCGTCATCAAATCCGAACATGAAATTCCCTTCCTGTTTGCGCGGGGATTTCAGGCAGACATAGGCGTAGGTAATTGTGTTGGCCAGGTCGTCATTCATGGCTTCGTTCAAGCTCACATACGCTTCGGGTAATCCGAGGGGATGTTTGAACACCCACCAGGGCCTGCCTGTAGAAGCGCTCTGGCCGTCGCTTGGTTTGATAGAGGCTTCTCCGCCCAGAATATCCTTGTTCAGGTCGGTTTCCTGATAGGGGCCGTTCATCAGGTAATTCTGGAACCCGATGCCCTGGTATGCCGAGTGCTTGATGAAGTTCCGGCGCACTTCCCGAACCTGTTTCCCCACCACCGTGATGTCTTTTTCATCATAGCTCCCGAATCCCTTGTTTACCGCCAGATGGGTCCAGACCACATCATCGGGATTGACTCCCATGACACGGAGAGCGGTGGCTTCCGTGGCCACCGGGTTGCCGCCGGCGATCACGACGTTATGGTGAAGGTTCAGCGTCCAGCTCGGCCAGTCCTTTTCCGAGCCCCAGAACCCGGCGATAACCGCGTAATTGGTGGGACGGTAGCTAAAAATGTCCACCATTCCCTGCGAGATTCCATAGCGGTCCATCTGGCTCTTCGCCACTCCGTCATTATAGGGGAACGATGAGAACGCCCCCACATAGTTCTTGAAAACGAGGGTTCCCCCCATCGAATTCATCTTCATAGCCGGGATATTGACCAGTTTGTCGGCATTGAGCATGGTTTCCGGCATGTAGTATCCTTCACGCAGCTTTCCGGTGCCGGGAATCCAGGCTTCTTTCCCGAATTTCTGGCCTCGTGATTTCATATCCGTTCGTTGGAGTCCATATCCCGGGACGGGGACAAATTTGTACTTGTCCTCGTTCAGGTCAACATAATCCACCACCGTATGATTCTGGGATTTGGTGAATTCTTCACAGAGTTCCTTGTAGCAGATATTGTCGAACTCTTTCCAGTGTATCGTCCAGCCGTCATCGTCAAAGGAAGCCCGGTCGTACTGGGAACCCTGGCCGCGTTTCCCGGCCACTGCCCAGGTTCCCGAACCTTCTACTATGGTGATGCGTTTGGGTTTCACTTTTTCCACCATGTATCCGATTACGCTTTTCACCACCCGTGCATCGGTTACATCGCCCCAATGCTCGAAGTCGTGGTTCCAGAAATTGGAATTCTTCCTTTTCCCGTCCTTGTCCTGCACCGGGGCGGACACCATGTTGATCTTGACAAGCACCCAATCGGTCGGCTTGATGACTTTGACTAGGCTGGTTTCCGATTTATCCATATCAAGCGCACGGCGCACCGCGGCATTAACCTGCTCGTCGGTAACCTTTTCGGTATCGAGAGGCGCCGGGTTTTTCAGCTCTTTGTCCATGGAAGTGACCAGGGTCACTACCGCTTTGTTTCCCGATTTGGCTGCCGCATCGTTCACGAGCGACACCGGAGATTTGCCGTTCTCCTGACGGGCCACATGAACATCGAGGATGACAAAAACAGCGAGGGCCACTAAGACGGCCCATCCAAACACGACTCTTTTTCTCTTTTCACTCATTTCCCATCTCCTTTGTTGGTCACCAGCCCCCTAACCCTCAGTCCCTTTCCCCCGTTCCGGGGGCAAGGGAAGCAAGAAACCCGCTTGTATCTTTACCTGCCCCCGGAACGGGGGAAGGATGTCCGAAGGACACGGGGTCCCCGCTCGTACGAAGTACGTGCGGGGTGGATTGAAGGGGGCTTCATCAAATATAGAATAAAATATAAGATTTTTCAATGTAAATGATATAAAAAGTTAAGGTACAAAGTGACAAAGTCTGGACAATTAGTGGAAATTCGGAGACCGGGGTGCATTCCCTTTTCTTTTTGCGCCGTTCCATTGACATACCATGCGAGAGATAGTATATTGTAACCTTTATCAATTGAACTTTCACGCCGAAAGATGTACGGGGGGTTCAGGTGGGCGCCGCCGATATAGATAAAATTTACAATTCCAAAACAGTCGAAGAAAAATGGCTGGAATTCTGGGGAAAAAACGGGTTCGGTCATGCGGCGCCGGGGACCGGGAAAAAATCCTATTCCATCGTTATTCCTCCTCCGAATGTTACCGCAGTGCTTCATCTGGGACATGCCCTGAACAATACCATCCAGGATATTCTCATCCGTTTGAAAAGAATGCAGGGTTTTGAGAGCGAATGGATGCCGGGAACAGATCATGCCGGCATCGCCACCCAGAACGTAGTGGAACGGAAAATCTCCTCCGAGATGGGAAAAACCCGCCAGGAATTGGGCCGCGAGGCCTTTATCCGCGAAGTATGGAAATTCAGGGAAGAGACCGGCGGCGTCATCATCAAGCAGCTCAAGCGGATGGGCTGTTCCTGTGACTGGGAGCGTGAGCGGTTCACCATGGATGAGGGACTTTCACGGGCGGTGACAGAGGTATTTGTCCGCCTCTACGAAAAAGGGCTTATCTACCGCGGCAAGTATATTATCAACTGGTGCCCGCGCTGCCAGACCGCTCTCTCGGATGAGGAAGCCGAACACGAAGAACGCTCCGGGCATCTCTGGTATATCCGCTATCCGGCTAAAGACGGCTCTGAGGGGATCGTGGTTGCTACAACACGGCCGGAAACCATGCTCGGAGATGTGGCGGTGGCGGTGAATCCCGCAGACCGGCGCTATAGCCATTTTTTGGGGAAAACACTGATTCTGCCCCTGGTCGGCCGTGAGATACCGGTAATCGCCGATGATTTCGTGGACCCGGCTTTCGGCACCGGGGCGGTCAAAGTCACCCCGGCCCATGATCCGAACGACTTCGAGATCGGTCTCCGTCACCACCTGGAGCCGGTTACCGTCATGCACGGCGACGGCACCATGAACGCCCACACTGGGACCGAATTCGATGGCCTTACCCGTGAGGCGGCGCGGAAGAAGGCGGTTGAAATGCTAACCGGCCTCGGCCTCCTGGTCAAAGTGGAGGATCACCGTCATGCGGTGGGGCACTGCTATCGCTGCCATACCGTTACCGAGCCGTATCTTTCAAACCAGTGGTTTGTCCGTATGAAAACCCTTGCCAGGCCCGCGATAGAAGCGGTAAACGACGGCCGTATCGCTTTCTATCCCGAGCGCTGGACCAAAGTATACCTGGGCTGGATGGAGAATATAAGAGACTGGTGCATATCCCGTCAGCTCTGGTGGGGGCATCGGATTCCGGTATATTACTGCGGGCAATGCGGTGAGGTCATGGTTTCAAAGACTCCGGTGACCGAGTGCACGAAGTGCCGGAGCGCCGATGTGGTTCAGGACCCCGATGTCCTCGATACCTGGTTCAGCTCCTGGCTGTGGCCGTTCTCCACTTTCGGCTGGCCGGAAGACACCCCCGATCTGCGTACTTTCTATCCCACCAGCACACTTTCTACCGCGCCGGAGATCATCTTTTTCTGGGTGGCGAGGATGATCATGGCGGGAATGGAATTCATGGGGGACATCCCCTTCTCCAAGGTGTATCTCCACGGCACAGTACGGGATGAACAGGGACGGAAGATGTCCAAATCGCTCGGAAACGGAGTCGACCCTCTCGAAGTTATCGAGACCCACGGCGCCGATGCCCTGAGGTTCAGCATGATTATCATTACGGCGCAGGGGCAGGATGTGTTCATCTCCTATGCCGGGAAGAGCGGGAAAAAGAAGGAGCACAACACTTTCGATATCGGCCGGAACTTTGCCAATAAAATCTGGAATGCGGCCCGTCTCATCCTGACATTCTCCGGCGGTTCAATAGGGCGGACCGATGCAGTAAAACCGGATTTAGCCGATACATGGATAAAGTCCCGGTACAATCGCGAAGTGATATATGTGACTCAAATGCTGGAAAACTTTAAATTCAATGAAGCCGCTCAGACCATGTATCATTTCATCTGGCATGATTTCTGCGACTGGTATCTGGAGATCATCAAGCCCCGTGTGGCCCGCGGGGGTGATGAAAAAACGTTCGTGCTTCGGAACGCGGCGGAGATTCTGGCAGGAAGCATGCAGCTTCTCCACCCGATCATGCCTTTTATTACCGAGGAAATCTGGCAGCTTCTCACCGGGCTTTTGGGTGAAAAACCGGCGAAGAGCATTATGGTCTCGAAGTGGCCGGATGTTAAAATGCATATAATCGACCCGGATATCGAGCGTGAGATGGAGATGGTGCAATCTCTCATCAGCGCCATCCGCACCATCCGAAACGAGATGAATGTCCCTCCGGGTGAAAAGGCCGAGGTGATCGTGGTTCCGGCGGATGAAAAGGCAAAGCGCATTCTAGAGGAAAATATTGCCTATATTCTGGATCTGGCCGCGGTGAAGCATATCACCTTTACCGGAGAGTCCGCCCGGCCGCCTAAATCGGCGGCAGGAATCAGCGATAAAAATGAAGTGTTCGTTCTCCTCGAAGGGCTTGTGGACTTCGACCGTGAACGGGCGCGGCTTTCCAAAGAGATCGAGAGACGCCGTAATTTCATCGCCTCCATCGAGACAAAACTGGCGAACGAAAACTTTCTCTCCCGGGCGCCGAAGGACATTATCGAACAGGAGCGCCGCAAGGGAAACGATACGCGTGAAGAAATGAAAAAACTGATTGCCAACCTTGAAGCTCTCGGAGACTGACCGTGGAGACCTTTTTGCTGCTGCTTCTCCTGGGGGGCATCGTATCCATGGACACCACCAGCGGGCCACAGGTGATGGTATCCGAACCGCTGGTATCCTGCTCCCTTCTGGGAATTCTTCTCGGCATGCCCGTTATCGGTCTCCTGATGGGGATAGTGTTCCAGCTCCTTTGGTTCGATTACATGCCCCTCGGGGCGGTGCGACTCACCGATAACAATATGGCTTCCTTTATTTCCACCGCTTCGCTTTTGACGGCTGCGAAAGTCTATGGTTTCGACAACACGATTGTGAGGGCGGCGCTCCTACCCGCCATGCTTTTCGGAATTGCGGTTGGTTTTTCAGGGCTTTACATGACAGTTTTCATCAGGAAAAGAAACGGCATGCGCAGCGAAGAGATCGTCTCCGGTCTGGAACGCGGCGAGAGGCCCTCTCTAGGGATGAAGCACGTTTTCGGAATCGGGACGTGTTTCCTTAAAGGTGTTCTGATGGCTTTGGTGTTTGTACCGGTTGGAGCGTATTTATGCGGTTTGGTGAGGCATTTGCCGTTCAAAGCGGTCCATGTTCTCGTGGTGGGGTCGTACATCATCTGGGGTACGGTTGCCGCATCAGCCCTCCATTTTTACTGGCAATACAACAAAAAAAGGTATTTCCTTATCGGTTCGATAGGCGGATTCCTATGGCTTTTGGTAAACGTGATATGAAAAAAATTGGCTTCGCAGCTCTGGTGGAAATATACCTGCGAAGCTTTTTTGCTCAGGGATCTTTTTCGGGAAAATACCGTCAGAACCTTGGTTTTGCCTGGTGCATCGAACCGGCGGGGAACTGCATTTGGGAGGGTGATGATGAGAGGAGGAAATTTTATCTCCGCCACCTTGAATATTTCAACGCCAACCCGTTCATGTTTCCCTTAGTCCTCGGTGCAGTAATAAAGATGGAGGAACGTTTCCGTGATGATGACGGTATAAGTGAAGAGGACATTCGGCGTTTCAAGCTTGCGGTCGGGCAGGCGACCGGCTCGGTAGGGGATAGGTATTTCTGGAGAACTTTACGGCCATTTGCTGTTGTAATGGGATTGTTTTCATCGTATTTTTATGGATTATGGGGAGCAGCGGTTTTTCTGGCGCTCTTTAATCTTCCCCTGTTCTATTTAAAATGGCGCTGGCTTTTGAACGGATATCAACTCGGGCCACAGGTGGTGATAGAGATTAAGAATAGAAAGCTGGAGTCTGCGGTATCGACAATGGAGTTGCTCGGCTGTCTGGTTCTCCCCTATCTGACGGTAATCTTTCTGGCTCATCCTCCGTACAGGGCGAGCTGGATAACGGTGGGAGTTTGCCTGGTATTTCTTCTCAGCGTTTTCCTCTTCCGTAGGAAGCAGCCGCCGTCGAAGGCGCTGGTGTGGTCGGCAGGAGCCGCTCTGATTCTGGGAATGATTATATCGTAATGTAAAAAGGCAAAAACCTCCTGCCGAAGCTTTTTTAGGGGAGAAAATGGTTGTTGAAAAGGTGGTATATATTCAAAACAAACTGGGAATGCATCTACGGCCTGCTACGCTCCTGGTCCGGGAGGCGTCACGCTTCAAATCAAAAATAGAGCTGGAAGTGGACGGCACCCGGGTAAACGGTAAATCCTTCATGGGAGTGATGATGCTTGCCGCCGCTTACGGCAGCAAAGTGACCATAAACGCCACGGGTGAAGATGCGGAAGAGGCTGTGGAAAAAATAAAGGCTATTATCGACAGTAAATTTGATGAAGAATAAAGCATGTATAGCTTAAATGGCATGTGAAAAAGTTGGCTTTATTATCATGTAGACCCTGAAACGAGTTCAGGGTGACAGCGTCATGCCGAACTTGTTTCGGCATCTATTATGAGCCTTTTGCAAAAGTCTATCATGTAAAAAAAGTTTTTCAAATACCTTATAAAGGTACAGGGTGACTTCTTTGGAAAAAGAAAAAAAACTCATATCTCGGGAATATACCGGTATTGCGGGGTCACCCGGCATTGCTATCGGTCATGCGTTTATCTACGACAGCGAGAATATCTGGATCGAGGAAAAATACATTGCCCCGGAGGAGATCGAACACGAAAAACTCCGGCTTCAGGAAACGCTCGCCAAAGTGGTCAGGGATATCAAGGAGCTGCGTTTCAAGCTTGAGATAAAAGCGGGTAAGGAAAATGCCAGCATATTCGATCCCTACATCATGCTCCTTGAGGATCCCCAGCTCATCGATGAAACCAATACGCTCATCGAGGAAGGCAAAAGCGCTGAATACGCCTTTTTCCGTACCACCCGCAAGATAATAAAAGCTTATAAGCGTGTCGAAGATGAGTACCTGCGCGAGCGGATCGGCGATATAACCGATATTCTTCGCAGGGTATATGTCAAGCTTCTCGGGAAGGATCATTTCACCCTTGAAAATATTGAATACCCGGTGATTGTAATAGCCAAGATTCTTAATCCCTCCGATACAGCGAACATGCACTCGGGGAAAATCCAGGCTTTTGTGACTGATTACGGGGGGAAAACCTCCCACGCCACCATCATTGCCCGTGCTCTTAAAATTCCCGCCGTTCTGGGTGCAAAAACCGCTTCGCTGGATATAAGCGCCGGGGATGCGGTTATCGTCGACGGCTCCAGCGGAAAAGTGTTTGTTAACCCGGATCAGAAAACCATCGACCGCTACCGTGAGGAACAGAAACAGCTTGAACAGGACCGCCTGAACCTGCAGGATATCAAGGATCTGCCGGCGGTCACCACCGACGGCAGACATATCGCTCTTATGGCCAATATCGAATTTACCGAAGAGGGAGAAGCGGCGCTGGAAAATGGCGCAGAAGGCATCGGATTATTTCGCAGCGAATTTCACTACATCATGAAAGATACTCTCCCCAGCGAAGAGGAAATGTATACCGCTTACAAGTCGGTGGCGGACAAGATGGCGCCGCGGCCGGTAGTCATTCGAACCTTTGACCTCGGCGGCGATAAGATTTCCTACCTTTCTCCCCCGGAACCGGAAGAAAACCCCTACCTGGGCTGGCGGGCCATTCGGGTGAGCCTCACCTTGAAGGATCTTTTCAAGATACAGCTCAGGGCCATCGTGCGCGCTTCCGCTGCACGGAATGTTAGCGTGATGTTTCCGATGGTTTCCAACATTGCGGAGTTGAACGAAACCCTGGCCATTGTGGAAGAGGTGAAGGAGGAGATCCGTAAGGAGGGCCGGGATTACGACCCCAATATGCCTGTGGGAGTAATGATCGAGGTGCCGGCTGCTGTGATGATCGCCGACCGCATGGCAAAAAAGGTGAAATTCTTCTCCATCGGAACGAACGATCTGATCCAGTATTCGGTGGCGGTGGACCGCGCCAACGACAAGATTTCCGCGCTGTTCGAGCCTTTTCATCCGGGGGTTCTGAGGCTGATCCAGATCACTGCACAAGCGGCTCATGAGAACGGCATAAAAGTTGCTGTTTGCGGAGAGATGAGCGGCGATCCGGCAACCGCTCTTATGCTCATTGGGCTGGAGATCGATGAATTGTCCATGACCCCTTCTTTCATACCGGCAATAAAACGTCTTATCCGCTCGGTAAGTCTGGAGGAGGCGAAAAAAATCGCTGACCGGTCCCTTACCTTCGATACCGCCGAGGAGGTCAAGGAATTGGTGAAAAAAGAGATGAACAGGTTCAATATAATATAATTAGATCCTGAAACGAGTTCAGGATGACAAGCGTATTGTGTCATGCCGAACTTGTTTCGGCATCTATTCATAAAAAAATCTGTAATGTTGAAATAAAATATCCAAACTCCGATTAACACCAGAAATAGAAATGAAAGGAATCGCATGAGGGGGAAATTCGTTTTTACATCCGAGTCTGTATCTGAAGGACATCCTGATAAAGTAAGTGACCGTATATCGGACAGCGTTCTGGATGCTGCTTACGCCCAGGACCCCATGAGCCGAGTTGCCTGCGAGACGCTCTGCACAACCGGACTGATCGTTATTTCAGGCGAGATCACTACGAACGCCTTTATCAATTTCGCCGATGTGGCCCGTCAGGCCTGCCGTGAGATCGGCTATACGGACAGCGACATCGGGTTCAACGCCGATAGCTGCGGAGTTATCGTGTCCATTCACCCGCAATCCCCCGATATTTCCCAGGGAGTGACCGAAGGGCAGGGCCTCTACGGGGAAATGGGCGCCGGAGACCAGGGAATGATGTTCGGATTTGCCTGCGATGAGACTCCCGAGCTTATGCCCATGCCCATCCAACTGGCTCACCAACTGGTCTATAAATTGTCGAAACTGCGAAAATCCGGGGAGCTTACCTACCTGAAACCAGATGCCAAATCCCAGGTTACCATCGAGTACCAGGACGGCAGGCCCCATCATGCGGATGCCGTGGTCATTTCAACCCAGCACAGCCCCGATGTTTCCCTTGAAACCATACGCAGGGACATGGTCAACATGGTGATCCGTGAGGTGATTCCCTCCCGTCTCCTCGATGACAAAACCAAGATATTTGTAAATCCCACCGGGCGATTTGTAGTAGGCGGCCCCCACGGCGATACGGGATTGACAGGCCGTAAGATCATTGTGGACACCTACGGCGGCATGGGCCATCACGGGGGCGGGGCATTTTCCGGCAAGGACTGCACCAAGGTGGATCGCTCCGCAGCGTACGCAGCGCGCTGGGCTGCCAAGAACATCGTGGCCGCTGGAATCGCCTCGAGGTGTGAGGTGGCTCTCTCCTATGCCATCGGTGTGGCCGAACCTACCCATATAAATGTAGACATGTTCGAAAACGGCAAGGTCGATAACGAGGTTCTCTGCAAAGCGCTGCGCGATTGTTTCGATTTCACTCCCAAGGGTATCATCGATTCTCTGAAACTGCGCAGGCCCATTTATGCCAAAACTTCCGCCTATGGGCATTTCGGACGCAGCGACCCGGATTTCACCTGGGAAGCGACAGATAAGGCCGAAGAACTGCGGAAAGCGCTGAAACTCTGAAAAGACTTGTGAAAAACCCTGTTTAATTGATAGATGCCGAAACGGTTTTATCGTTCCCGCAAAGCGGCAACAAGTTCGGCATGACGTCATCCTGAACTCGTTTCAGGATCTAAATGACAATAAAAACAAACTTTTTCACAGGCCTCTGAAAAGTGTGATAGTTATCACAGAAATTTACCGGGCGGCAGATTTCATTATGCATCTAACCGCATACCCTTTGAAAGGAAAACCATGCCGTACGAAGTAAAAGACATAACCCTAGCGGACCAGGGCCGGAGAAACATAGAATGGGCGGAGCGTCAGATGGGGGCTCTTCTCAAAATCCGGAGCCGTTTTGAGAGTGAGAAACCTCTTGCAGGTCATCGTATTGGTCTGGCTCTCCATATAACCAAGGAAACAGCAGTGCTGGTGCAAACGCTTATTGCCGGAGGAGCTGAGGTAGCCATCACCTCCTGCAACCCGCTCTCCACCCAGGATGATGTGGCCGCCGCGCTGGCCGCAGACGGCATTGCCACTTACGGAGTCAAAGGCGAATCGGTCGAGGATTACTACCGGTATATCCGGGCGGTTCTGGATTTCAATCCCGATATTACCATCGATGACGGCTGCGATCTGGTTACCGCGGTCCATATGGAGAGGAAAGACCTGATCCCCGGAATGGTCTGCGGCTGCGAGGAAACCACCACCGGCATCATACGTCTGAAATCCATGGAGAAAGACGGCGCTCTTCTCTATCCTATCATCGCGGTCAATGACTGCGACACCAAGCATCTCATGGATAATTACTACGGAACCGGGCAGTCCACCATCGATGGGATTCTCCGGGCCTCGAACATCCTTATCGCCGGAAAAACCGTTGTGGTTGCCGGTTACGGCAACTGCGGAAAGGGAGTGTCGCTCCGGGCCAAGGGTTTGGGCGCCAATGTTATAATTACCGAAATCAATCCCTTCCGGGCGCTCCAGGCGGTAATGGATGGGTTCCGGGTTATGAAAATGGCCGAAGCCGCTCCGCTCGGCGACCTGTTCATAACTGTGACCGGGGATCTGCATGTGGTGGCCCTGGAACATATCCGAGCCATGAAAGACGGTGCGGTACTGGCCAATTCCGGGCATTTCAACAATGAGATAGATGTGGCGGGCATGGAGAAAACCGCTTCAGCCAAACGCGCCATCCGTCCTTACTTCGATGAGTACATCATCAAGGGCAAGGCGGTGTTCCTCTGCGGCGAGGGACGGCTGGTGAACCTTGCCTGTGCTGAGGGGCATCCTTCAACAGTTATGGCCATGTCTTTCTGCGACCAGGCGCTGGGAGTGGAATACGGCATCAAGAACCGCGGGAAACTGGCGCCCGGTGTGCACCGGTTGCCGGAGGAGGTGGACATGCAGGTGGCGAAACTCCAGCTTGATGCGATGAGTGTCAGCATCGACCGGCTCACCCCGGAGCAGATAGAATACCTTAATTCCTGGAAAGAAGGCACTTGATCCGGGGTTTCTTATAGACCCTGAAGCAAGTTCAGGGTGACGCTGTCATGCCGAACTTGTTGCCGCTTCGCGGGAACGATGAAGCCGTTGCCGTATCACGGGAACGATAAAACCGTTGCCGTATCGCGGGAACGATGAAGCCGTTTCGGCATCTTTCTATAATCGAATACTGAGGAGGTGAATACTTCACGGCATGAGGTAGCCGTTTGCAATGTAACACGAGAAATGTTTCCACGCTGTTCGTTAGAGGGTTACAGAAATGACATACGCAATGGGAGGGCAGCATGAGTATACGAATTCGTTTTTTAACATCAGTATTAACATTTTTGATGGGTATAGCTCTGTTTGCCGGATGCAATATATTCAGTTTCGCCGGCGACACAGAGAAGACGCCGATTGAAAAAGCTGAAGAAGCCATACGAGATGGGAATTACGCTCAGGCCAAACAGGATCTGGTGAATCAGGCTACCGGCGCACTTATAGATTCTACCGATTCTATGGTGCTCTATACCTACTCGAAGGCGACGCTCCTTCAATCCGGGCTGAACATCACCAGGATAGTCGACCTCGTTCAGTCCAGCAAAGGCTCTCAGGCAGGTACCGGCAGTCTGGCGCTCCTGACTACGCTCGACCAGATGGGTACAGGCCAGCAGACCGCCTGGTACAAGGCAAATGTGGATATAACCCAAAAGCTTTCGGCTATATGGAACAACACTGCCAGAGGCGACCTTCAGAAAAAGGATATCGCCCTTGATTACACGGTGTCGAGTATCCTGTCCGGGGTGCTCAGTCTCCGTGACACCAACGGCGACGGTGTCATCGACTCGAACGATTTCCAGCTTAACCTCGGCGCAATAAAGACCGGAAACCTTGACGGGTATAAGTTCACCGGCGCATCGATCACCGATGCAACCGGGAAGCAGATCAATTTCGACGGCTTGACCGCATTCCTCGGCCAAACCGCCAAACCGGCCGGTATTACCGCCGGAGTCCCCGGATATACTCCGGATGACATCAACCGTCTCATCAATATCTTTCTTAATCTGCTCGAGAACGGGGAAGACAGCATTGTCTTCATGGTACAGAACAGCACAAATACCACCTTCGATACGGCGGACATCAAGAAGTATGTCCACCAGATAGCAAGCATTATCAATTTCTACTGGTACGATGACGGCATCGATAACGACGGCGACGGCCGGGTGGATGAGGAAGTCATCGACGGAAAAGATAATGACGGCGACGGCCTGACCGATGAGGATTCCAAGTATTATTCTACCGATCCCACCAATGTGAGAAACACCCAGTATAGAGCAGTCTGGGAAAAATGGAGAAACAAATAATCTCTTGAAAAAGATGGAGAAGAAATCGTGAAAAAGACAATTTTGCTTTTCGGCTTTATCTGTGCGATGATCTTCAGTCTTACGGCTGTTTCATTCGCCGATCAGGGGATATCCTACAGAAATGTGAAGGCGATCGGCATGGGCGATGCCCGTATCGCCGGAGGGATGGGATACAACGGCTTTGTCGACAATCCCGCTTTACTGACCCGGATTAATACAATACGGTTTTCCATCGTAAATTTCGCTATATTCGGAAACAAAGACCTCCTGGATATGGCAAAGTTCATCAACGACCACAAGGACTCATTCCAGAATTTTGACACCCTGTCCCCGGACGACAAGGACAAGTTTGTCAAGGATCTTGAACCCTATGACAGCAAATGGGGAAGAATAAATGCCGCTCCGATGGTGGATATTGGAGTGAATGCGTTTGGTTTGGGAGTAGGACTTGCGGTTTTCAGCACCGAAGATGTGGCTTTCAAGGTCGACCGGGGCATCTATGAGCCGCGCGTCTGGGGCGAGGGAGAAGCGAACACCGCTGTTGTACTCGGATTCGCCAGACCGCTGACCATGCTGTATCCCGGGCTGAAAGTCGGTGTGAATCTCAAGTACATGGAACGCCGTACAGCGCCGCTTTTCCAGATCAAGGCCACCGACCTCGGGAATATTCAGGATACCATGAATCCGGTCATAGATAACGCCAAGAACAACAAAACCACCCATTATGCCGTTGATGTGGGCACACTCTGGAGTGTTCCGCTCATCGAGTCCGAAGTTGGCGCCGCCATCCGTGACATCGGGTACGGGAGAAACTCATCCGTCGATCTCGGTATCGCCAAGCGGTTCTATAACGACCGGATTGTTCTCCTCGCCGATTACCTTGATTTTCTCAACTCCAACGGCGAGAATATGTTTAAGAAAATTCATTTTGGCGGAGAGCTGGACCTGACCGTGCTTTCACTGCGCGCCGGAATCAATTCCGGTTACCCCACTGTCGGGGTGGGTCTCAATCTCAAACTTATACAGATCGACGCCGCTTATTTCACCGACGAGCTTTCCAAAACTCCCGGAACTAATGGCGACACGCGAGGAGCAGTCCAACTGAGACTGGGCTGGTGATTCCCTCATCCCCTACCCCCTCTCCCGCAAGCGGGCGAGGGGGCATGGAATTGTAAATTGATACTCGTTCCGGTTACCGGTGTATCAGGAAACTACCGCGAGAGCCCGGTGTTAAGTCAATCAGATAATGTCTGGTGCTGAAGTTTTTTTTACCCCCTTAAAAAGGGGGTCGCCGCTCAAGCGGCGGGGGGATCTTTATTCGCCGGGAAGAAGAAATCCCCCCTGCCTTTGGCATCCCCCCTTGTTAAGGGGGGAATAT
>JAUYCD010000021.1 GCA_030692375.1 Candidatus Latescibacter sp.
AATGCTTATCGTTATAAGAATAATTTTATGTGAAAGTATTATCGGATAATTGCATGCCTTCTTGAAGGACTGATCCCCCCTGTCCTTTGGCATCCCCCCTTTTTAAGGGGGGAAACATATTGGCAGGCAGTATCTTACCCCCTTAACAAGGGGGTCGCCGCTTTATGCGGCGGGGGGATTTTGTCTTTAGAGCATATAAATAACATGGCATATTTGTCGCCAAAGAAAAAAATGGGGGATGGCCAGGAAAAAGAATACATCTTTTCGGAATAAAATGGATTCATTATACTATAGATTCATGTCGTCGATTGTTCAATGCCAAAAGATGCCGAAACGGTTTCATCGTTCCCGCGAAGCGGCAACGAGTTCAGGATGACACGTGTCATGCCGAACTTGTTTCGGCATCTATCTTGAAAAGAAACGTAATTATTTATGTCGTTATGTATGGAATAGAACCTTTCACCCCCGGCGCTTGAAGGAGGTACACCATGATCGGTTCCAAACGCACGGTTAAACGGAGAAAATTTCTGGGTACTTTGGCCGGACTGGGTGCCGGGTCATCCCTGACTGCTGAGAATGCATCCGCGCAGGCGCAGCGGCCCGAATTCACCGGCCCCCTGACCACTGAAAAACTGCCGGTGAAACTGGAAGCGGGCAAGCCAAACGGCCTCAATATTATCGTCATCATCGCCGATACGTTTCGCTGGGATTACCTCCGTTTCAACGGGAACAGGCTCATCCAAACCCCTCATCTCGATGCTCTTGCGGAAGAGGGCGTGTATTTCGCCAACTGCTACGCCGACGGCCTTCCCACCATTCCTGCGCGGCGGGTCATGCACACCGGGATGAGCATTCTTCCGGACAAGAACAAGTGGCGCCCGTTGGAGACGAACGACATCACGTTCGCCGAGATTTTAGGGAAAGCAGGTTTCACCACAGGATTCATTGTCGATACCTTCCACTATTTCAAACCGAACCTGAACTTTCATCGAGGTTTTAATAGCTGGCGCTGGATACGGGGCCAGGAATCGGACCCTTTCAAGAGCGGGCCGCGCAGCACTGTGAATCCGGAAGATCATGTCCCCAAGCATCTTTTGAACGATTACTACCGCGAGCGGATCATCCAGTATGTTCTCAATACAAAGGATCGCAGGAGCGAGGAAGATTACTTCTGCGCCCAATCCTGCTCTGCGGCTGTAAAGTGGCTTGCGGAAAACAAGGACAACGAAGGCCCTTTCATGCTGTTCATCGACATGTTCGACCCCCACGAGCCCTGGGACGCTCCACCGCGGTTTCAGAAGATGTACCGCAAGAAATATCCGTTCGAGCGTATGATCTTCGGATACGGTGTGAATATGAGCGATATCCGCAAGGATGATATCCCGGTCCTGATCGACCTCTACTCAGCGGAAGTGACATTCAGTGACTACTGCATAGGACGCCTCCTCGACGGGGTAAAGAAGCTTGGCCTCTGGGATAATACTGTCATCGTATTCAGCACCGACCACGGCACTCACCTGGGCGAGCAGGGGTGCGTTCAGAAACAGGCCAAACTGCTCAATTCCTGCCTCTCCCGGGTACCTCTCATCATCCGGCATCCTGACAGGAGCTTCCGGGGAAAGCGCATCGAGGGGCTGACCGGGCATGTTGATTTTCTGCCCACATTTCTCTCCCTCCTCGGGGTGAAATGCAATGTGAACTTCGACGGGAAGGATATGTGGCCGCTTGTGACCGGGGCAGCCTCCAGGCTCCACGACCGGGTGGTCACCGGGTACAGCGATTTCGGCTCGGTGCATACCCCTGCCTGGCACTATTTCCAGAACATTTGGGGGAAAGACCCCGGGCTGGGCCCTGCGCTCTACGATCTGAAAACGGATCCCGCAGAAACAGTGAATGTGGCGGATAAAAATCTGGATACTGTCAGGGAAATGAAAGGTTTTCTGGCGGAATCATTCAAAACGAAGGTGTTGTAGAAATCAATGGCCTGGGGCTGAAAAAACTTTACAAAAGCCATTCTCACCTTTATATTTGGCAAACCTGGAGTTAAATCATCCCGCAAAAAAGGACAGTATTGTTAACCACGAACCACACGAAAGGCACAAAAAATGATTTTATTCAAAAAATTATAAATTTCGTGTTTTTTTCGTGACTTTCGTGGTTCAATTTTTAGAGTATCGCCTTTTACAAACCGGGGGAACTTTTATACCGTTAAACCGTATCATGGTAATGCAATAATTTCTGAAAATCGTTTTAAAGCGAGGAGAAGGTGCTGGAAACAGATTCTCGAAAACAAACTTTACCCAAACTAAGGCCTTTCATCCAGGGCTTCTTTTTTCTTTTTTTCCTGTTCCTGTTCTGGCGGGTTTCCTTCCCTTTCACTGAAGACCTTACAAAAAATTTCTTCTTTAATCTCGATCCGCTCATTCTCTTTGGCCTGGCTCTCTCCGGGAGTCTGGTGCTCACAGCGCTTCTGGCATCACTGGCAACTGTTTTGGTCACCGTTTTCTTCGGCAGGATTTTTTGCGGTTGGATCTGTCCGATGGGGAGCGTATTCGACTTTTTTGCCCGATATATCCCTGAGAGAAAAAAAGAAAAAAACTACGGAAAGGGAAAGTATAAAAACGGCAAGTACTACCTTCTCTCATTCTTCGTATTTGGCTCCCTGTTTGGGCTGACATTTGCGCTCTTCCTTGATCCCATGGTTTTTTTCTTCCGGGTGCTTACTCTGAATGTATATCCTCCCGCCGTGTATGCCGCTAACTTTTTCCTTGACCTTATCCGTCCGGCGGCGCTGAGCCTGGGATTTATAAAACTCTCCATGCTCTCCTTTCAGCAGCCGGTATTCGACTTAGCTTTGTTCAGTCTCCTTCTTTTCCTCGGGGCTGTCGGACTGATCTCTCTCGAGCGGCGCTTCTGGTGCCGTAACATCTGTCCCCTGGGGGCGCTGCTTTCTCTCCTCGCCCGGTTTTCACCCTGGGGGAGAAAGGTCAGCGACGCCTGCAGCGAGTGCTCCAAATGCGCCAAAGCCTGCCCCATGAATGCCATCGCGGAGACGTACACCGAGACCTCCGCCCATGAATGTATACAGTGCGAGCGCTGTGAGACAGTATGCCCGGTGGACGCCATTTCATTCGGATTCCAGGCGCCCGGAGAGCAGAAATATTCATACAGCCCTTCCCGCCGGGGAATGCTCATCTCCGCCGCCGGAGGAATTCTCGCCGCATCCGCAGCCGTCTCGGCGGTGCCAAGGCAGATAATCAATCCCTCACTCATCCGCCCCCCGGGAGCCCTGGTGGAAAAAGATTTTCTTAATACGTGTGTCAGATGCGGAGAATGCATGAAAGCCTGCCCAACTCACGGGCTCCAGCCGGCCATTCTTCAGGCGGGATTCGAGGGATTTTATACCCCGGTGCTGATGTCAAGGGTGGGTGGCTGCGAGGATAAGTGCAATCTGTGCGGCAAGATATGTCCCACCGGCGCCATCCGTAATCTTCCCCTCCTGGAGAAACAGTACGCGGTCATGGGGAATGCCACCATCGAGCGGAATCTCTGCATCGCCTGGGAACAGGGGAAGCTCTGCCTTATCTGTGACGAGATATGTCCCTACGATGCGGTGGAATTCCGAATGGTTACCGACGAGAAATGCACCATCCAGCGGCCGTATGTCATCGAGGACAAGTGTGTTGGATGCGGCATGTGCGAGAAAGCCTGCCCGGTAAAGGGCAAGGCAGCCATATTCGTGACTCCTATCAACGAGGTTCGCAAGAACAACGGATCCTATATAACCGAAAAGGTAAAACGTCTCCGAACAGTGAAAGACGACAACGTTGATTACTACAAGGAAATAAGAGTTGAATCCGGGGGAAAAGTCACCCAGCCTGCTCCATCCGCTTCATCTGCACCGGCGGACAGTATGCCTGAAAATGAGTTGCCCCCTGGGTTTGTGAAATAATGTCTGAAGCAGCCCCCTTTCTGTCCTTCGGACATCCTTCCCCCAAAGGGGGCAGGAGAAAACTGTGGAGCAACGACTTCCCTTGCCCCCTCCGGGGGAAAGGGACTGAGGGTTAGGAGGCGAATCAGTGGTTCAGACCGTATTTTTTAATAAAACTATTTCGGTTCGCAATCGTCTAATACATAAATAGTATCGTTTTTTTCCTTTACATGCAGCATAATGGAGGTGTTTTTATGATATCGAGGAGGGGGTTTCTAAAGACCGGAGCGGTTGCTACTTTTGTCAGCGGCCCGTTTTTCACCGGATTCGTGTATGCCGAAGGAAACGCCGATCTGGCGGAGATCAAGGGTGAGAATATTGAAGTGATTGTCCGTGCGGCGGTGGCGGCGGTGGGAGGAATCGGCGCGTTTGTAAAAAAAGGGAACCAGGTGATCGTTAAACCCAATCTCTCCTTTGCCACAGCGCCGGATCGTGCGGCAACCACCAATCCCCAAGTCCTTCAGGCTGTTATAAAACTGTGCCTGGAAGCCGGGGCGAAAAAGGTGCTGGTAGTGGATCACCCCCTGCAGGATGCTGAAATCATCGGAACCCGCGCTGATGTAGCCCAGATGGTGAAACAAACTAAAAATGCACTGCTCATTCTGCCTGCAACGGAGAATCTGTATGCGGAGACTCCCATCCCCCAGGGAAAGGAGATGAAATCCACCAAGATGGCAAAGATTCTCAAAGAGGCGGAAGTGCTCATAAACCTTCCAGTTGCAAAATCCCACAGTGCGACCGGAGTGAGTCTCGGCCTCAAGGGGAACATGGGGCTCAACTGGGACCGTAAATGGATGCATGAGGCTTCCGACCTGAACCAGACTATCGCCGACCTCGCGACTATTGTCAAGCCGAGCCTGACCATTGTGGACGCCATTCGCGCACTCACCACCCGCGGGCCGCAGGGGCCGGGCAAGGTTGCAAATCTCAACACCATTCTCGCGGGAAGAGATCCGGTGGCGGTCGATGCCTATGCCGTAGCGCTGACTCCCTGGTATAACCAGAAACTTACCGCGAAAAATGTTGCCCACATCGTAATGTCAGCGGAGATGGGTGTGGGCCAGATAGACATATCGAAACTTAATGTGGTCCAGAAAACGGTATAAGAAAGGATACCCCAGTATTATTTTCCTAATCTTGTCAATCATGTTAATCATGTCTAATTTTTAAGATTCTTTTTTTTGACAGGATTTACAAGATTTTACAGGATTAAACTTTAATTTTTTCTTAATCTTGTTTTATTAGAACCAATTTCAGGAGGAATCCATGCAGCACTCGAGTCGCAGAGAGTTTTTGAAAAAAACCGCAGTAACCGGATTGATTGCCGGTGCAGGCCTGTCAGCGTCCGGTCTTTTTCCCCGGAGAATTTTTGCACAGGATAAAAAACAGGACGGCAAGCCTACGCTTCGCAAACTGGGTTCGACCGGGCTAGAGGTTTCCGAGGTGGGATTCGGGGTGATGAATACCCGCGATCCGGAGCTTGTCAAGGCTGGACTGGATGCAGGAATAAACTACTTCGATACTGCTCATGGCTACATGAACGGTGTAAACGAGCAGGTGCTGGGAGAAGTGCTGAAACAGGCCGGGCGAAACAAAGTACTTGTCGCCACCAAGGTACACTGCAAGGGGAGAAGCGCCGATGATGTCCGTCAGATGATGGAGCTCTCTCTGAAACGGCTCCAGACCGACCATGTGGAGATCATGTTCATGCATATGCCCCAAAACAGCAGTGAAATCATGATCGAAGAACACATGAAAGTATTCGAAAAAGCCAAAAAGGACGGGCTCTGCCGCTTTATCGGAGTTTCTACACATACGAACCATGCGGATACCATCGCCACCGCGGTAAATTCAAAATTCTGGGAAGCGGTGACAGTGGGATACAACCATCAATCTCCGGATGAAGTAACCGCCGCCATCGAGAAAGCGAGAAAGGCTGGTCTGGCCATCATAGCCATGAAAACCCAGGTGAAGGGCAAGGGTTATCCGGATCATAAAATGGGTGATATCTCCTCCCAGCAGGCGGCGCTCAAATGGGTGCTGCAGAACAAGTATGTGGATACGACCATCCCCGGAGTGAGAAATTTCGAAGAGATCGCCGAGAATGTTGCGGTTATGGGCATGAAAATGAGCTTTTTCGACCGCCGGACATTGTATAAACACGCCGAGAATCTGAAGGGGGCATACTGCCGCGGAGCGGCGGGGTGCACCGGCTGCCAGGACCAGTGTCCGAAAGGAGTCGAAATCTGCGAACTGAACCGCTGCCTGGGATACGCCTACGGGTATGAGGATCTGCGGCTGGCAAAAGAAAATTATGCGCAATTGCCGCCCGCTTCTCGGGTGGAGCGATGCAGTGACTGCGGCGAGTGCGTGGTGAAATGCGTGAGCGGCCTCGATCTCACCGATTCGGTGCGCCGGGCGCGGAAACTCTTCGCATAGGCAAGAGAAAAAGTGAAAAGTTGTCTGAACCACTGATTTGTGTGATGTAAATGATAAAAGATGAAATGAACCGGCAAAAAGTATGTTTTTACATTATTTTCTGGCGTTTCTTTTCCTCACCCCCTGTCCCCCTCTCCCAGTCAGGAGAGGGGGTAACTAATTATGCGCCTTGTTGTTGCCCTCTCCTAATTAGGAGAGGGTGGCCGAAGGCCGGGTGAGGTTTTTAGAGCGTTGGCATCATCAAGATACTTTTTGCAGGATCATCAATATTTTATTCCTATTTCAAGAATATCATTTTGCATGTCTGCGAGAAATTGCCTGCTTCCATACGATAGAAATAGATTCCTCCCGATACAATTCGTCCCGCATCATCCCTTCCGTTCCATAACACGGAATAAATACCGGCATTTTTTACCTCATTCACCAATGTACGTACATGAGTTCCCCGGATATCGAATACTTTCAAAGTAACCGGAACAGATACGCCATTCGGAACATTGTAGTTAATAGATGTTGAGGGATTAAAGGGGTTTGGGTGATTTTGCATCAAAGCCCAGGTGTTTGGTTGTTCTGCATTCAATACTGGTTTCCCGCTGCCAACGGA
>JAUYCD010000022.1 GCA_030692375.1 Candidatus Latescibacter sp.
GTTAAGTCAATGCAATAAAGTTGGATTCATATTCCCCCCTTAACAAGGGGGGATGCCAAAGGCAGGGGGGATTTCTTTTTCCCGGCGAATAAAGATCCCCCCGCCGCTTGAGCGGCGACCCCCTTTTTAAGGGGGGAAAAAGAAAAAGAAACTCCAGCACCAGACATTATCTGATTGACTTAACACTAGTAAAATGAGAATGAAATGAACAATATAACAGTATTTACTTAAAAATAATAAAAAAGAGAGGGAAGTTTTTTACATCCCTCTCTCAAGATGGAAAAAGCACTGTCCTTTTATTACGTGCTATTTCTGAGTCTGATCTACATAAACAGTAAAGTCAAGTGGATATAATACATTAACCGGAAGGGCGGGACCTTTTACGATGTTTGTGCCTTCAAGCGGCATATTCTCGATTTTTTCGAATTTCAACGTCTTGATTACATCGAGAATGCAGTTCATGAAAGGTTCACTATTGATACCGGTCACCTCAACAACATTTTGTTTTGAAACAATTCCGCTGGGATCGATAGTGAACGAAACACCCATATGGCCCGGGCTTACCTGCCCCCTGCGGTATCTATCCAGGAAGCACTTTTCCATCTGGGATACATTTGCTTCAAGCATCTGGTTAATAGCACGGTTATTTCGGGCTGTATCATTGGTACGGGCATTAACCAACTGAGACGGGTCGGTCACCTTAACTCTGACTTTTTCCCGCTCCAATTCCGCCTGCCTCATTTCTCTCGTAACAGTCACCATATCAATCTTTCGATCGATATTGATGGAGATTGTTTTCGAATCTGAAGGGCGATTAAATGCATCGAAGCGGTAAACAACATCATTCAGAACCAGTGTAGCCCTTTTTACTTCCGGCCGCAACGGGTCAAAGGTTATCAAACCAGTGTAGCTGTCCCCGCGGAAGATTTCCCCCTCAAGTCCGAAGCTTTTGCCACGCACCATTCCGAGGCGCATCTCGTAGCGGTAGAATTCATTCCCGGACTGACCAAGCAACGTTCGATAATAATCCTCAAAACTCTTTCCGAATTTTGCAGAAGCGATATTTACCGTATATGCGTGGTACGTTTCACCGGTATCGGTAATGAGAACCGCATTGGTCGGATCCAGCCGCATCTTTGGAAAAGTTCTGTTGATCAAGGTCACGCTAAACACTGTAAATCGATTCGGTGTGTATCCAACATTAGGTTCAATCCAGTTTCCATAGGTATATGGATTTGTTGAATACTCCCCATTCCTCGATTCATCAGGGAAAAGGGCGTTCAATTCTGCTTCTTTCACGTATCTCACCACAACGCTTGAACCGCCCAGATCATAAATAAGTGCTCCTGTATCCTTATCCAGAGATTTTAAAGGATCTTTTTCCTCAAGATTGGGTACCAGATAAGAACTATATCTGATTTCAGGAGGATACAGGAAACAATTAGCCAGCACAAGCAGCGGTAAAACAAAGATACTGGAAATGATTATTTTCTTTCTTACACGTAAGGACATTTCCAATTCCACCTTCTGTTTAACAGTTTATGGATTTTAGTCTTTTTCCACACATTACTGGACAGCAGAGAAAATTTCCATCTTCTGCTGGGCGATGCCGCCGGCCTGGGTGAGGGCGAACACGATCATGTTCACTCCCATCTTGAGCTGCGGATCGTTATTGGTTACATCTTTCCATTTGAAGGCATACCCTTTGTCCGAGTAGATCGCCACCAGACGGTTGTCAATGGTGATCCCCTCCAGGTACAGCACCGGCTTGGACATGGTCATGCCGCGTGCCGTGTACCCCTGCAGGGCCGCTGAATCTGTGGTCACCATTTTATACATCTCAGATCCCTGGGGCGGACCGTCATTGAAATCGAAGAAACAATGGTATACCGGATGATCATTGGGAATAGGCAGAAATATTGCATCGGCCCCCAACGAATCCCGCAGCATCTGACGAAGCGAGGCTTCCGCCTGTCCGAACTCATACCAAGGTTCTCCGTTGTCGATTACTGCAAAACCTCCCTTGCGCAGATAATCCCCGAAAATCTTCCGCTCGATCTCGGTCAGCTCAAATGCCTGATCGGCGATTATATACACAAACGGCGTTTCGTAAATCTTCCGCGAATCCAGGAAGAGGTGGGCATCCACTTTGGCGTTGATATTGGTATGGCGGTTTACCGCCTCCACAAGCTGGATCACCGACCGCTTTAAAGTGTCGGGCGGCCTGAGCTGTGCGCCCCATGCCGTGCCGATATAGATAAAGCCTTTGATGTTCTGCTTGTTGTTCGGGTCCTGAATCACCATCGCCTTGTACTGGCCGGTGTCCAGGTCATCGAGCGAGATCATCTCCTCCTTCATCGAAATCGTCTTCTCAGGCTCACGGGTAGCGGTCATCTGGATGTTGAGTGCCTGGGGCACAAACACTTCCTGCCCCACATCCATCTTCATTTCCGTGGTGTAATCAAATGTCGCCACCGTCCCCATCAAATCCGTGGTCTGGATGGACTTGGTCTGAATATCGGCGGTAGGCTTGCGCTGCTCGATCTCTCTTCTCTGCATTATACGCTGGGCCACCCGTTTCTTCTTGAATTCGAATGCTTTGGTCATGCGCGGACGACGGATCACCAACTCCATGGACGGCGGTTTCACCACCTTCACTTCCGTCTTCTTGAACATGAAAAACGAGGCGGATGCAGCAAACATCGAGATCGACAAAAGAAGCCCTAAATAGAAAAGCCTCTGTGTCTCTTTCTCCAGTTTCTCCATGTCAATGACATCGGAGAATCCGGAAAATCGGGATTTGAACTGCTCCTGCATTGCCAATCACCTGTCCTTAGGTTAAAAATTCTGGTTATTTCGTTTTCTTCGCTTTTGCCCTGTCAAATGCGGTTTCCTGTCCTGTATCCTTATCTACGCCTATATTCTCGGTTGATAAGGCAATAGTTTCTATTCCAACTGCTTTAGTCAGGCGCATCAATTTTAATACATCGCCGTGCTTGGCGGCTTTGTCAGCGCGGATGACAATCGACTTATCTCCTGTTTTCTGTTTTTCATTCAACAGAAAAGAGTCGAACGAATCAAAAGTCACAGGTTTCCCACCGATTTGGATTGTACCCTCAGCATCCAACTCCACAATAATCTGTTTTTTATCGAGCTTTGCAGGGTTATATGCGTCGGGTAATGTCATCTTGAGCTGAGCCGGATTCTTGAACACCGTGGTGATCATGAAAAAGATAAGCAGCAGAAACACGCAATCGATCATCGGTGTCATATCCATTGCCGGTCCTTCTCGTTCTTCATCTTTTTTTCTTGACATCGAAATCTCCGCAAAAATGAACTAAATCAATTCCCGGCGCCCCGGGCCTGCTGCTCGACTGCAAAGGCCATGCCTTCCACCCCCTGCCCTTTAGCCACATCCATGGCATATATTACTGCACCGTGAGGCGCCTGGGGATCGCCCTGGAAAATAACATTTTTATTGTTATTCTCTTCCATGGCTCCTTTTATGGCGCTGGCCAAAGCTTCAGCCGGTACAGGAGAACCCGCAACGGTGTATTGGCCTTCAGAGGAAATGGTTACATTGATATCTTTCTTTTTCTGCTGCTGTTCTTCCTGTTGATCTGCAGGGCCGGGCAAATCAACGACCAGGCCTCTAACATCGATGAATGTGGTTGTTATCATAAAGAATATCAGGAGAAGGAAAATGCAGTCGGTCATGGGCGTCATATCCATTGCCGCTTCTCCAATCTCTATTTCAGTTCCTTTTCTTTTAATAATCATAAATGATCGCCCCCCCCATACAGTTATTTTACTTTCTCCAGTTGAGCAAGTAAAGTGTTGGCGAACGATACGGCATACAGTTCGATGCTGGCGCGCGATGAATCCGCCTTATTGGCCAGATACCGATACATAACCACCGACGGAATAGCGATGAACAGACCGGTTGCGGTGGTGATCAGCGCCTCGGAAATACCTGCAGCCACCACTTTCGGATCGCCGGTACCGGACGCCGCAATGGAGTTGAACGCGGAAATCATTCCCGTAATGGTTCCCAAAAGTCCGAGAAGAGTGGAGATACTGCCGACCGTTGCCAGAGCGGGAAGGAATCTGCCTACATAACCTTTTACCGATTCATCAATGGTCACCAGCAATTCTTCACGGAATTCATTCAAATCACCTTGCTGTGTAAGGAATCTGGTAACGGGATCAGACGCTTCTAACGAGGCGCCTATTGCCTTGCGACGTGCAGTAAGATCACGTTTTTCCGCAGCGAGAGTGTCGAATCTCTTGAGAAGACGTGCAAAAACATAATTCATGACACCCTTGCCTTTGGCAACTTTCTTTGCCGCAGCTTCCAAACCCCCTTTATCGAACTCCGATTCAAGGTCATTGAGTTGTTTTTCACAACTTCTTGGGCTGGGCAAGCGATGCAGGGTAATCGTTCTTTCAAACACCACAGCCAAACCCGTGAGAGCTGACGCCAGAAGAGGCCACATACAAATGCCGCCGGCTTTGAAAATCTCGATCATGGTACTCCATCTCCTTTCAGTATTGTTTCCTTAACATTGTGTTATTTCCAATTGACGAGAGCGCTGTCCACAACAGCTCTCGGGCCGATAAAATCAGTCAAGGTTTTGTTGTTATATAGAGCGGATACAGTAAAGTATACAACATGCAACAAGGTATCCGGAACAGTAGTATATCCCATACTTTTCAATACCTTTGTGGTCTGTAATGTATAGGTAGTCTTCAAGCTGTTTGTATATTCGTCCCGTACCTTGCCGAGATCGAAAACGCTTGAATCGGACCAGGATACCAGATAATTTGTGACCGATGTCGTATCAGGCATACTCCATGTCAGCCGAATCGAATCAGTTTTTGCCACCGTGTTTTTGAAGAATGAGGCTACAAGGTTCACCGGCCTTTTGGTTTGTTCAAATACACTGAAAGACGGCGCCACATTATCTTTGCTGCAACCGTAGGCTATTGTAATTATCAGCGCTGTTGCCAGGAAAAATACTATCCTTTTCACTGAAATTATCTCCTTTTCCTAAAATCTTGTTGACACTAGTATGCCTGGTTTCCTGTCAACCAGAGCTGATTCTACTATAATATTTTTCCGTATTTCAGCTTTTTTACTCTCATTTGAGGATGGAGTAAAGAATATTGCATCAAATAAATTATACGCATAAACAGCCGCTGCTACAATCAAAGCAGTATTTCTGGTCGAATTCAGATTATCAAGAGTATCGTTTTTACTCTTTAAATCTGTATACAGCTTTAAAGCGCCGCCCTTGCCGTCATAGCTTCCTCTCCTCGCAGTCGCCATACCGGAAAGAATGGAAATGTCTCTGTCATAGGTATCCAGATTGGTCTTATAGTTTTCATTGTTATTCACAAAAATAGCCAGTGACGTTACTCCAGCGAGGAAAAAAGTCACACCTTTGACTTTTTGTCCGACTGTCATTTGACCAAGACCGGGGAAAAGCATGGAAAGAACCACTGCTTCTCGTTTCGATACCGTGGCGGCACGCACAAAGCTCTCTTCATTTTGTGCAAACGTAACTCCCAGAGTGCTAAAGAAAAGGAGTACAGACAAGCCGGTGATTGATGCTGCCTTTAACATACTCAATTTTGCCTCCCTCTTTATATCGAGTTTATAACTTGTTCGCAACGATATAATCTTTATGCGCCTTAGCAAATGTGAAAGCTTCCTGAGTAACAGCGCCGGTTGACTCAAATTTCTTCATAACCTTATCGAATGCGTCAGCAGCTTTCTGCCATTCACCCAATTCTTCGTAAGTTATCCCCACATTAGATAACGCACCGGTTTCACTCTCGGTTCCAGGATATTTCAAAATGACTGCCTCAAAACCTGTGGCAGCCTGACGGTACCAACCCATGACAGTAGCAGGATCCGCTTTCCCTTCACGAGCTTTTCCGAAAGGCTCATACGCTTTCTCATATTCAACGTATGCAACGGTCTCTTTAAGTTCATTTATCGTATCCGGAATCTTCTTCGCGACATCAGATTCAGGGTATTTTTTAAGAACTTCCTGATAGGTATTCAATGCATCCTCATATTTTTGGGCATTGTAATACGAGTCGGCAATACTGAACAGAGACTGCGCAGCAAATCTACTTTTCGGGTACTTATCAACCATCTGCCGAAGGGTTGCCATGGCTTCATCTTCCCTCTGCAGGTCCAAAAGCGCCCAGGCTTTGGTGAAGAGCGCTTCTTCAGCCTTTTCATGATTAGGATACTTTGTTATTACGGCATTAAAACCATTTACCGATTCTGAGTAGTTTCCGAGATTGTAATTACAGTCAGAATAATAGTAGATTGCTTCAGCGGTAAATTCCGAATTCGGATATCTATCAGAAAATGATTTGAATGCGTTTAGAGCCTCGGGAAACCTGCGCCCGTTATAATAGCAGAATCCGAGATAATAATGGGCCATTTCGGTCATCGCCGTGTTCGGAAATGCTTTTATGTATTGATTGAAATAATCTCCAGAAATATCGAGAGCATCTTTCTCTGTATTAAGTTTTGTTAGATACATCGCAGCGACTTTGATCAGCATATCGCTGGAATAAACTGAATTAGGAAACTTTTTATACCCATCACTATAGTATTCAACGGCTTTTTTGTAATCTGACTGATTCTCCGCAAAAATACCCAGGTAATAATAAGCTTCCTCTTTATAATAAAATTCAGAATTTTCCGGCTTTTTGCCTTCAGCAATGTCGGAGTTTATCATCATGGCGGCAAATTTTGTCAGATTGGCGTTGTCCTGCGCCTGAAAACTGATCTGCATGAGATTACGTAAAAAGCCCAGTTTTTCAACCGGATCCTGTGTAGAATTATACAGACCGAGATAGGTATCGATTGCCTGGGCGCTCTTTTGCTGTCTGACACTGATCATGGCCAAACGCATCTGGGCGTCCCGTTTGATTTTCGGATCTGTACTGTTCATCAATTCTTTCAAATCCGACTCAGCGCGGTTGTACTGACCCAAATCAATAAGTACCGTGGCACGATACACAGAAGTCTGTTCGCGAGTTTCCGGAACATTGAGATCGTACGACTTGTTATAATAGGTGAGGGCATCGTTAAGCTTTGTACTATCTTTTTGGGCTTCTGCAATGCTTCTGCATGCGCTTCCCATCATGATGTAAAACTGCGAAAGACGATAAACCCCGTCAACAGCGCCGGTATCTTCAACTGCGTATTTCATTGCATCCAGAGCTTCCTGGAATTTTGACTCTTTTATGAGGGTCTGTGCAGCAAAGAGACGGGCAGTGGTAAAGAGAGTTTTGTCCTTTCGCGAAACTTTCAAGAATGGATCAACCGCTTCGTTCTCTCTCCCGGCATCCTTATAACAGCGAGCCAACTGGAACCAGGCATTATGAATATACTCATCTTTGGGAAATTCTTGAATAATTTTAGTGTAAAGCCCTATAGCTTCATCGAATTTCTTCATCTCCTGTAAGCCGACTGCCGTTTGATAATAACACCCCAGGCGGTAAGGCGTTTCAGGAAATTCCTTCATTAAAAGATTATACTCATCAATCGCTTTTTGGATGAATTCCGGTGTTCCGGTCTTTTGGTAGGCTAAGCCGAGGTTATAGTAGACGACCGCTTTCAAATCAGATTCAGGATAATCTTTCAATATTCGTTCATAGGTTTTAATGGATTGGGCGATACTATCCTGACCTAGCTGAGTTTCCTTTTTTCGCAACAATGTAGAGCCATTTTCATAAAATGAACGGGCTTGATAATAGAAAGCTTTATCAAGATCAAATCCGGCTCGTAATGCAACATCGTTATAAATGTTGATGTAATTGGTGAACTCTGTCAGCGATTTATCAAAAATAAAATTGTCAAAATATCTTTTGGCTATTTCTACCTGCATCTTTGCCTGGAAAATCTTGTCATTCACTTCGTCAATGGCATCACGGTAAGCCTGGATGGATGATTCAAGATCACCTTTTGCGAAATACATATCGGCAAGTCGTCTATAGGCTTCGGAGATAAGATTCTTATCAAACCTGAAAAGTACGGCAACACGTTTGTACGCTGCCTCAGCCTGTTTGAAATCTCCGACCTCCGCATAACTGGCGCCAATTTTCAACTGAGCTTTAGCGGCAAGGTCAAGAGCTGTCTGGTCGGCCAGTCCGGCGAGTTTCTGGCGCTGGATTTTTTGGATTTCCTGATCAGTCATCTCATTGATACGCATCTTGTCTACCAGCCGCTGGTAGTATGGAATGGCTTCGGCGAACTTTTTCTGATCAAAATATGCCTCGCCTACCTGGAATAACGCGCGATCCGGAAGATTTCCGCTTGGGAAACGAGTCAACAGCCTGGTAAATGCATCAATGCTTTGATCATACTTTTTCGTGTCGTAGTATGCCCAGCCGATATTATACATGGCATTCAATACGTACGAGCTGTTTGGGTAATTCTGAATCAGCTTGTTCCCTTCCTGAATTACCCTTTCATGATCATTGATCAAGTACCATGTCTCAATAACACGGTTTTGTGACTGGGCGCGCAGTTCATCTACTTTAGACCTGTCCTGGGTTTTGGTAAAATAATCACTTGCTTTCTGCACATATTCGAGCGCCAGTTTTTTTGCCTTCTCTTTATCACTGTCCGTTTTGGCAGTAGTTTCCGAACTTTTCTGGTCTTTTGCCATTTGAAAATACGAATTACCGGACTGGTACAGTGTGAGGTCCTTTATGGGACATCTCAAATTCCCATATTCGGCAATCACTTTTTCATCATCAAGAAAACGGCTCTGCATTTTGAAAACCTGATCATACTTTTCAAGAGACTGGTCATATGCTTTGGAAGCATAGAATTTTTGGGCAGCGGAAAATTCTGCCTGCATTTCATCAGGTGTCGGTACGCCGGACACAAAGTACGCCATACCAACAATCACAACTAAAAAGGCATACCCGATATTCATCTCTCATCACAACCTTTCGTGTTTTGATAACGAATTTTTAATTTACCGGCTCCATTCCGACCACAAGACGGATGAAATAAAGACTGCGAGACTTGCTGAAAGTGCTGCGGGCTTCTCCCTTTAAATCCTGCCAATTTAACTGGTATCCCATATTTAAACTAAAATCATATCCATTATAGAAAGACCGGTTTGTCACCATAAACAGATAGTCTCTTGTATCATAATCGAGCTGCGGATTCACAAGGTTCCGCACTGTGCTGTTCAAACCGGGAAATCCCTGGGCGCCAGCTTTAAATGTCGTGCTGATCGTAAGAGGATATTCAACACGCAAAATAGGATAGAAATATTGTTCATGTAATGTCATTTCAATCCCATTGCCATTCGTATATTTACGGGCCATGAATTTTACCTGCGGCATTATCAGTAAATTATGGAAATAATATCGATAATCCGCCTTCAGGATATGGTTCCAGTCAATGTTGTTATTCTTTTTCTGAACTGAAGTTGAATTTTGATGATTCAAGTCATACTTTGCCTTAATATCAATCGTTAAATTCGGAATCCTGAAAAGCTTCGTTTCAAAAAATGAGGTACTTACATAACTATCCCGGTACTCGAGAGGATCATAGTACTTGTTTGCAATTAAACCTTGATTAAGATAGAAAGGATCATACTGGTACATGAGAGAGTCCCGTAAAGTAGTCGTAAGACGTCGCTGAAATCTGAAGACATCATCCTGGATAGTGTCTTGTACCTTTTTGAATTGGGTGCCAAAAGCTACGGTAGCAAAAAACGGGATAAACTTCGTATAATCGATTTTCCCATATTTAACATTATTAACACCGCCTCCGGCTATCTGTGAAAAATTAATGTAACCGGCGGTGAGTTTCAATCCCTGATCAGACCCATAAGAACCGAACCAGTGGTAACCGCGCGAATCCTTATTGTAAGGATAATCGGGCTTATCATCATTTTCACGGTTATCGAGCACATGGTTATTGTTGAAATCATCGCCGTAATCATATTCATCAGGGTCAGTATCATAAAGCAGGAACGGTTCCGCCCAATCAGGAATCAAATTTTCATTCTTATTGGTATCAGGCCGTCCATCACCATTTTTATCCAATCCCGGGAAAACACCGTTCATATCTCTTACTTGTGAAAAGAGATGGAAATCCGGGAACCGGTCTTTGTCATCATTGTCATCCACAGTATCAATAACCATGGTATTGTTAAGATAGGAGGACGATACAGAAGGTGCGGATCCGCCTCCACGCCCCGAAGTATCTGCATAGAACTCCGTTGCCCATGCCGAAACGGGAATATTCTGCAACTCCTTATAAGCCGGATCAATATTCTCGAATGATGTCGTATAGTTCGGGTCAATATTAAAGTACTCGGTCCCGATGGTAAACTTGTTAAACTCCTTCTTAACATTGATATAATATGCTTCTGCGTCTTCATGGTATTTGGTGGCCAGATAGTGCGGATATTGGCGGAAATTAAAGTTTTTGTTAAATTCAGCCACCAGATCAAATCCCTTTATCTGAGACTTCACTCTAATCCCCATGATCATATCAGCCATCTGAATACCGTATTTGAAAGAAACCCAGTTGATATTAGATAAATCTTTAATATTACCGGAAGCCTCTTTCACCACAGTGAAATAACGCGCCATTTCGTTTCCATATGCTGATGCATCGATATTCTGGTATACCTCGGATATACTTATTTTGTAATCATTCGCTACATTGGCTCTAAATTCCACGTTTTCCACCGGCACACTTGCCGCTTTGCCCGAACTATCTATGCCTTGCTTCTTAGGGATTTGAAACCAGAAGAGCAGATAATCGTTTCCATTTACTTCATAATATTTATTCGGCGTTCCGGTATACGAGCTTATATCCGCAATGGGATCATTTAACGTTTTCCGCAACATGAGGTAATCCGCCGGTAAATTCGGATCTGCTGAAAGCCGCGACTTTGAGAATTTAAAATATTGCGGAATACGCTTCGGGTTAAGCATATATACATTTTCATAGAAGTCCAATGCCGGATTATCTACCTGCTTCCGAACATCATAAAAATCCTGCTGCCAATTTCCACGGGTAATACCTACCAATAAATCTTTCCTCGGCTGACCTTCGACAACCGGATAAATATCATAAAGACGAGGCCCATTGTCATTATCGAATCTGCTCCCATCTTCAACTTTCACCACGAGCATACTTACCTGCTCGGGGAAATACTGCGCCTGTATGGGACGAGGCATGTTCCCGGTCACAGAATCACGGATATCGGAAAAAATGCTGTTTGCGCTGAACGTACGTCCCTGGGTGCTATCGGATTTATAGGTGTTGACATAATTGGCTGCGACATTTATTATACCGAATTGCCTTTCAAAATGACCGCCGGTCAGATAAACCGGCAAGAGACGCATTCTGATTTTATTCTCAACATATTCCCTCGAAAACCACATGGGAATATCTGCCCGTGAAGCTACGAAGGTTAGATTGTTGTAGCCGAAATTAGTATCCCACCTCAAGCCGTTCAATGCCGCCATATCAAGGGTTAACGGAGAAAAATACGCACGCACTTCGTTGCCAACTATCATACGGCTTGAAAAATCCTTGGTGCTTTCATTTACCATAACAAGATTATTCAAGTACGCACGGTAATATTCACCTTCGTCTATCGGGTTAGTTTTGAAAATACTACTGAATGCAGCATCAGCTTTGGTTGCCCGGGACTCACGCTTTTCTTCATTCCACTCAAAAATACGGAGCCCATCCATAACATAATTGCCGAATTCGTCATATTTTGGGTTTGCTGCTCTGTTTACGATGGACCGTCCATATTTGTTATAACCGGTTTTTCCGTAAAATTCCGATTCCATCCCAGTCCGAAACAACAACTGGCAATAACCCGAATCTGCAACGATCAACAACGCCGCGCCTGCCAAGAAAAGCACCCAGTTGTTTAACCATTTCCCTTTAGCCATTCTCTTTCCCCGTTTATACATTATCTAATCGCCTCTGATAAGAGAGTGATGAATTATTTGTCAAGGATATCGCTTCCAGGACAATTACCATGTATGTATTGATTTCCTACATCAATCATCACCAGAAGTTAATTTATTGATTTGACATCGTATCCCTTGAATCAGCCTTATGAGAGATGCAGAGAATGTAAATTTATCCCGTGAAACTGTCGATGGTTTTTGGGGAGAAACATTGTATTCTAAGTGAAACTCGCATCTCTCTCTCAAAATTCTTCGGCACTGTATTTATATCAATTGTATTCTGAATCACCCTTTCATCAGATACAATAAAACGGAGCAAATACCATAATCACTATTTTAAAAATGTCAACTGTACCCTCATCAGCATGATTTTTTCAATCGTCAATCATTTTCAAACTTCAAGCTGATGCATGGAATCAGAAAGAAACCCCGAAAGAAACGTAATGCTTTCCATCAGTGTTTTTGAATTGAAATGGAATGTTATAGGCATAATTGAAAATTACCGACCCGAAAACATACCCTAATCCCAGGTTGACATCGGTCTTTTCAGGACTGCCCTTGAAATCGCCGGTGTATATCGCGCCGGCACGGATTTTCAAATTAGATCCGGTGATCCCTGATTCCGCTCCCACCCTGATAATTGTGTTTCCGCTGGCATGGGCGACATCACCTTCCACAATCAGCGACTCTTTCTGCATCATGAGACCGATACCTGGCTCCACGGGCAGCTTGCCCCCTTCATCGCCGGACTCGGAAATATTGGGCATGATGGCATCCTTGACATACACTCCGGTGGTGAACGTTCCCAAACCGAATAATTCGCCCAGAGCATAGGTAGCGCTCAAATCCAGCGAAAAGGCGGTTTTAGAGATGTTTTCATCAGTTTTGCCGTTATAAACATCTCTTTGTCCTTCAAAAGACCAGCGCATGATTTTTACATTGCCGCCCAGGGCGAACTTGTCAGTCAGGGACAGGGCATAACCGCCGCTTATCACCATATCGCTGGCCACATCGATACCACCGTAGGAAACGCCAATTCCTAACCCGCTTCTTTTTCCCAACGGAGTGGCGAAATTAACCTGCGAAATGTTCAAACCGGAAACCGCAGCAACCGGAATGCCGTACGACAAACCAACCTGTCTTTTCTCCAATTTCGCCAGCCCGGCCGGATTGTACCAGTAGCTGGAAGCATCCCCCGCCGAAGTCAGAAACACTTCACCCATCCCCATCGGGCGAGCGCTCTTGCCGGCCGTGTCAAAAAAAGCGCCCTGCGCCAACTGCGCAGAAGACACCGCCATTACGGCAGCGAAAGCCAGAACATGATTCAGCTTACGTTTTTGACCCGTTTTCCGTAAATTCTTCCACATTTTACTTACCATATCCTATTTACCCGTCCAATTTGTGCTGTTAAAATCGAGATTATGTAATATCAACTAGGATACTGTACACTATACAGCGGAGAACCTTTCATTAATAAGCTACCGCCACAGTACCGGTTTTACCCTTATCGCCTCCATCAGTTTTTGCGATAATTTGATAAATGTAAACTCCCGGCGGCACCAGTTTTCCATCCTTGTTTTTTCCATCCCAATATCCGGGAAGCTTTTTCGCATCAGCGGCTGATCCTGCCTTAAGACCAGTGGGGCCGTCCGGAATCCGGTAATTTCGAGCGGAGAGACGATTATTATACAACTCTCGGACTAAGGTACCCTCCGTGCTGTAAATCTTGATTAAAATGGGAGTAGGAATATCAACCTTCGTAAGCGTAAATTCAAAAACCGTGAAGTCGTTGACACCGTCACCATTAGGAGTGAACGCTTTCGGCAACGCTTTTACATCTGACAACATATCAGCCAAAACAGTATTGCTCTTGACCGTCCAACTCTCATCGGTATTTTCCCAGACATTTATACCGCCTGCGCCGTCATTGGCCCGGGAATTATACACAAAAGATTCGAACTCATGCAGGTTCTTTAAAATACTGGTTTTTAAATATACCCGCAGAATGTCGGGACTCTTGTTATCGGCATTAACCAGGGAATCTGCCAGAGTAATATAGAGACTGTCATTCGTGGAACTTGAGGTGAATTTGACAAGTTTCTTGGTCTCTGAACTGAATACCGAATCCACTTTTGAAAAATTCGGCACAGAGATAACAATTTTTTTGATATCCTGTTTGGGAGTTCCGGAAACAAGAGTATACTCAAGCTTGAATACGAAACTCGTATCCGCTCCCATGGGCACAGCTATCGGTGATATGGAGGCTCTGGCGGAAGCCAAAGGCTGATCTATCTGTGAATAGGTTACCTTGAGGGATTTTAAAACAGGCGTTCTATCAACATTTCCGGTAGACAGTGTCACTCTGTATTTGAATTCAGTGGCCGGTTCAGGAGAATCGAATTTGAAATTCGTCTCGGAATGGAAGGGACTCCAGTTACTCCAGGCAGAAGGTGTACCATCGGCAAGCCGGTATTTCGTCGCAGTCTGAACAACAATACCGGTTCCTTTCGGCAAATCACCCGTCCAGCTTATACTGGAAAAATTTTTCTGCGTATTGGGAGTACCGAAATTTATTGCAGGGGACTCGTACACGCCGCTATACGTGTAACCGGTACCGTACACCATCATCTCGCCGATATTCGGAGGATAGAGCCTCGACTCCGTGATAAAGTACCGTATATATCGTGTCATCTGCGCGGGGAAAGTAACCTCGGCATGTTCGAATCCGCCGTTATCCTTGTTGGTTACACCGGTATCATGGATGACTCCAACTTCTTCATAGCGGAAGTTGTCAAGAGATATTTGTGCGGAAAACCCTCTTACAGAATAACTCGGCCAGTTCTGGGGGTTGGTGTCTCCGGTGTAGAGAACCAGCTTATTAACACGGTAGAGTTGTACCAGGTCCACCTGTTTGTATGTACCCAGAGGATCCATCACATAATTAAATCCTTGAGTCAGATCGCCGTCAACTAAGTTTTGCTCTTGAGCGGGTTTCTTGAGCGCGATATCTTCCCCATCGATCCTTCTGAGTTGAATGCCCCCATTCGTCGGAACGCCGGAATCAACGTCCCCGTTATAACCGGTAACAACCTCTACCTTATTGTCCGGCAGGTAGTTGATATTCCCGATATTACCGAGCATGACCCATTTGAAACCGAGTTTGGCGGCATCATCGAACAAGTTATAATCGAAGTTATACCAGTCAGTTCTCTTATAACTATTATTAAACGTGGTTTCGATGTCGCCTGAAAAATAATACCACCGCGCCGGGTACTCGACCATGGTCGGTACATTAGCCTTAATTACCTGCTCCGCGCGTCTCTTCACAGTGGATGTCCCAAAACGGTCAGGGCCGGCTTCAATATCCACCATGAGCCCGTTTCCATTACCTTTACCGAAATTTTCCACCTTTATCGCAATATAAAGTTCCGCGAAACTACCGGTAAGAGGATATGTCTCTACTGTCTGCCACTTGTCATCCGAGCCTATCTGTTTGCCGTTGATATAAAGAGTATATTTATCCACGGCTGTAATGTGAACCTTAATATCGGTGTAAGGGGCATTCGGTCCCAACGTTTGCTTAGTATTGTTTCTACCAAAAAAGTAATACACTGTGTTCGGCCATGTAGTCCATGTAGTATCTACAACCGCAACCTTAGCTGCAGATGGACTCGCAAATGAGAGAAGCGCGAGCCCGACCAGAAACACAATCATTGCACAGTATTTAATACATCTCCGCAATGTAACCTCCACACATATAACCGGAAAGGAAAGTATGCTCTCCGGGAGATGACAGTCTAATTCTCCCATTCTCATGGAGTATTATTACCGTTATGCCCTACAAGAAAAACCCAACAGGTTTGACTTTCACCTCCTTGACCAACCTGAAGGCTTCATGTAAACTTTTATAATGATTAAAATTAATCAGTATTTTAAAATTTATCCTAAACGCATGATGAACCAATGATAAACACTATAAAGAAGCTTGTCAAGCGTAAAAAACACAAGTCATAATCTATTTAAAAAAAATTTTCTTAAACATAACATTCAGACCTAATGTAGAGCCGCTTTTAAAAAAAAACAAGCGAAAAATCATGATTATTTTCAATTTCTATTCTAAAAAAAAAAAAATTTCGTAAATAACCTTTTATTATAGGCCTTCCGCTTCCTCACAGGGACAGTTGCGTTTGATCAGCCAGGGCGAATCCCCCATAGCGCAGGGCATGTTTTCTGTGTATATTTATCAAAATCGGCGCTTTTCTGTTTTTATTTTCCTCACGCGGCTGCGCCGCTCTCTGGACTCTGGCAAGCATTTTCAGAGTATCATTTCCAGGAGCTGAAATGAGAGAAAAAGAAAAAAAGAATCTCACTGTGCTTGCGGCAGCGGCGCACCCTGATGATATTGAGTTCATGATGGCGGGAACTCTCCTGCTCCTGAAAAAGGCCGGTGCGAAAATCCACTTTTTTACCCTGGCCAACGGTTCGTGCGGAACCGATGAATATTCCAGAGAAGAAATCATTCTTATGCGCAGTGAGGAAGCTCAAGCATCCGCCCGTGAAGCCGGGGCGCACCTGTTCCCTCCCCTTGTGGATGACATCCAGATTTTCTACGAACCTTTCCTTCTCGCCAAAGTGGCAGCGGTAATCAGAGAATCCAAACCGGACATCCTGCTTGTCCCTTCACCCGACGATTACATGGAAGACCACCAGAATGCATGCCGCCTGCTTGCAACGGCAGCGTTTGTCCGGGGAATGCCCAATTACCGAACCGATCCGCCCCTGCCCCCCTGGAACGGGGAAACAGTCCTCTACCATGCCATGCCGCACGGCCTTAGTGATTCTTTGAGAAGACAGGTTCGGCCGGGACAGTATGTAAACATCGGCTCCGTTCTCGAGCGAAAAAGGAAGATGCTTTCTCTCCATCGCACACAGAAAGAATGGCTCGACAAAAGCCAGGGAATCGATGCCTATCTCAGGCTCATGGAAACATTTTCACGGGAGGTCGGCGCCTTGTCGGGAAGGTTTGACTATGCGGAAGGTTTCCGGCGTCGCGCGCACTGGGGCTACGGTCCTCTCGATTACGACCCCCTGTCTCACCTGCTCGGTGATTTGTGCTGGACCGATCCGGATTATGAGAAATCCCTTCATTCTCTTTGGTAACAAAAAGGAGCATGTATGAAAACCGTGAAATGGGGCCTTATAGGCTGCGGCGACATCGCCCGGAAGCGTGTCGCTCCGGCATTGAGAGACCTGCCCCAGTGTGAACTTACCGCTGTCAGCCGCGCCCGGGCTGAGCTTGCCGAAGCCTTCGCCGTTGAATTCGGCGCCCGGAAATGGTACGCTACCTGGCAGGAACTCCTCCGGGATTCCGAGATTGAAGCAGTGTATATTGCCACGCCGGTGTATCTGCACTGCGAACAGACAATCGCAGCGGCAGAATCGGGGAAACACGTTCTCTGTGAAAAACCGATGGCTCTCTCTTCAGTGGAATGCGACCGTATGATTGACGCCTGCCGCGCGCACGGAGTGAAGCTTGGGATAGCTTACTACCGGCATTTTTACCCGGTTGTGGAAAGGATCAAGGAAATACTTCAGTCGAGGGAAATCGGACAGTCTGTTTTATGCCAGATAAACGCCTTCGAGTACTACAATCCCGATCCCTCCGACCGAAGATACTGGTTTCTCAAAAAGCATCTCTCAGGCGGAGGTCCCATGTTCGATTTCGGCTGCCACCGTATCGAGGTGCTGCTGAACCTTTTCGGGCAGGCAGATTTCACAGCGGGTTTTATCAGCAGGGCGGCGTTCGTGAGGGAAGTAGAGGATACTGCGACTGCATTTCTCGGCTTTGCCGCCGGGACGCGGGCGGTTCTTACTGTTACCCATGCTTCCTTCGAGCATCAGGACACCCTGGACATCTTCGGAACCGATGGCTCTCTGCACGTGCCTGTACTGAATAAGGGAACGATGGTGGTGAAAACCCGCGCAAAAGAGCGGACAGAGCAGCATCCTGCTCATCCCAATGCCCACCTGCCGCTTGTCGCTGATTTTACTGAAGCAATCCTGGATGACCGGGAACCGGGAGTGGCAGGTTCTGTGGGAAAAGAAGTAAATCGTATACTTGAAAATATCTATAATGGATGGAAATTCATAGAGTAAAAAAAAAGATTGATGATCCTTTAAAATCCATTGTCAGGAAAAGTCTTATGTAAAAAGTCGCTTTTTTCTCCAAACCCCCTTTTTATTTTTCACACATCCTGCTCCACACGGGGGAATGTAATACTATTGTATAAAAACCTCTTTTCTTTTATTTATTTTTAATTCCTCCTCCCTATCACAATTTTTCACAATACCACCATTAGAAAAAGTAGAAAACTGTCCGCAACTGTCCGAATTCGTACACTTACTGTCCGTTATCGGACATAAAACGGACAGTTTCAAATAGAAAATTTGGTGATAATATTCATAAGCGTATAGTAAACAATAACATAAGATTTCAGGCACACTTATTGCTAATTTAATATATAAAGCTCCATTGCCCGTTCACTAGGAGCGTTCATCCAACCATACCACCAAGAGAAGGCTGTATGCAGAAGTCAGGAATCATTCTTGCCCTGTTATGCTTATGGAGCGCTGCGGAAGCATTATCCGGTGAGCTTCCCGCTCTCCTGCTCCAGGAAGGGAAGAATACCGTATCTATCGCTATTCTCAATCAGGGGGCGACCGACACCCGCCTGAAGGTGGAAGTGGACCAAAGCAAGCTCCCTTCCTGGCTGACAGTCCTGCCCGGAGCAGAAACAATCGCCGCGCCAAAAGGCCAAAAAAGCATTGAAAAACTTGCACTCACCCTCCAGGTGAAGGGTGCTCCGCCTGATGCGCAGGTACAGGTTCCCCTGACACTGAAGGACAGCGCCGGGGAACGTTGGAACTATACTCTCCTAGTTCATCTTGCCCCGCGCCCGACAGAGAATGCTCTCTATTCGAACGCTCCCAATCCTTTCAATCCCACAACCTCTATCAGTTTTGCCCTGAAAGAAAACGGTCATGCCTCACTGACCATTTTCAATTCACTGGGGCAGAAAGTGCGCACCCTTTTAGACCGCCCTCAGAGCGCCGGGGTTCATACGGTTATGTGGGATAGCCGCGACGATGGCGGCAGGGCGGTATCGAGCGGAGTATATCTGTACAAACTCAAGGTGGGAAATTTCACTCAAACCAGGAAAATGCTCTTGACGCAATAGGGAGAATATAGTCATGCACATTACAAAAAGATATACATGGATAGTATTCTGCGCCCTGGGGACACTCATTCTCGGAATCGGGATACTAGCAACATCCGGCGAGAGCACGAAAGCAACAACCACTTCTCCGGATAACGAGATTGTTTTAACCATTGGAGAAATAGACCGTTCGGCATTGAATGAAGGCGACACCCTTCGGAAAGCTCACAAGTACAAAGAAGCTATCGTCGCTTATCAGAAGGTTCTGGATACCCAGGGAATAGCACAATCGGTTCGTGCAGAGGCGGAATACGACATCGGGCTTTCTCATGCCTGGCTGGGTGAGTTCGATAAGGCGGGAATCATTTTTGCGGGTATGCTTACTACCTATAAAGATGACCCCGATGCTATCGGGTATACGCAGTTCTGCCTGGCCTGGCTTGAGGTGCAAAAGGGAAAATACCGGGATGCGATAACGAGGCTGGAAGGTTCTCTGGTAAAAGCTAACATCACAGATCAGGAATTGGCGGCGCAAACGCAGTTAATGATTGGTAGAACTTATCTTCTATTTCTCAACAATCCTGTAAATGCTCAGTTGGCCTTCAAGAAAGTAAGAGACAAGTATCCTGATACTAGAGCCGCAAAGCATCCTTATGTTAAACCACTTGATGAAAATTAAACATATCGCAATCTAATGAGGAGCTTAATAATGAGAATATTATCTTATACTTTTATTTTTTTGGGAATTCTTTTATTAATTCCTTTAACAGGTTTTGCTTGGGATTATCCATTAAGTCTTGATATAACAAAAGTCAGCTTCAATTATACAGGAAATGGAGTAGCGATAACTTTGCGCAAAAATAATGGGGAAAATATCATATCTGCTCCCGAATGGTATGCTAATCCTGGCGGTGAGATATTAAGAAATGATCATTTCGCTTTTATTAAAGGCGATGTACCAGCGGGAGTTAAAGCATCATTCGCTAGTTCAAATCCTGATCCCACGGAAAGTGTGGAAATCGCAGTTGACACATGTTCTGCAACTTCCGGAGACGGATTTGAAAATTATACCGGATGGAGCCTGAATAACGGAACTATTACCTTTCCTTCAGGCCCCCTGGAAACTGAAGGCACATTTAACACTCACAACGGAACTTCAGTAAAAAGCAGTGTTGGAAAGTGCAGAACAAAGTTTCTCTGGAAGATTGTGAAAGTCAATGGAACAGCGTATAGTCAAGATATTGGGTATACTATCCATGATTATTATACTCTACTATCTTCGCCAAGTTCTTTTGCATATTATACGTATAATGAGACAGGTATTCCCTGGACAGATGCTCTTGATCTTGCATGCGGGTGGGCTTCCGGACAGACCACAAGAGAAGGATGCATCCCGCTTTTGACTGATAGTTTATACAATTATTCCAAAATTAAGTATATTGATCAAAACAAAGGATATTTTGCACCTTATGATACAAACATTTTATATTTTAAGGTTTTATTAGATTCTCTCGATAATCAAAATGAAACCAAACTGGATTGTTATGCCTTATCAAGCTTCCTCAATGTTCTATCCTATTCTATAGGTTTCCCGTTTTATAATAATGCAACAATCAAATTGACTCCAAGTTCAAGTATCATTACTAACTCTATTCGTCCGGCGCATTGGACATATGATGAAACATTTACTTGGGGAGCTCATCAAATTATCTCATTCATTGACAGCTATTATAGCGAATATGTGGCAGACCCATCAGCCAAAGTATATCAGAATGGGTCGCTGATATTAGCAAAAGGCGATATAACATATAATACTTATCTCCCTTTGCTTACTTCTAGTTCAGTTACAAAAGGATCAAGAGCTCAAACTTATATTTATCATCCATAAAAATATTTTAACTTGGAGGATATACGATGAAAAAATCAAAAATTTTATGTATAGCTTTGATATATGCTATTTCCTGGCTTATTTCTACTTCGAGTTTCAGCCAGGAATATTATGTCAAAGGAAAGTATCGACTAATCCGCTCAAATACAGAAGTATCTCTTGTGGCCGGTGTGAATGTTCTGGCTCTCGTCCAGAAATATGCGAACGACTTCGCAGCAAATTTAGTTGCTTCTCAGCAAAACTCGGTTGTGGAATATGGTCTATACCGAAAAAGCGATCAACAAGGAATTTCTATGATGATCGGATTGCACTCTAGTGTGCGCGAGGCTGAGGAATCGATGCTCGATGCCCTGAATTACCAGATCAATATTATCATGGAGGAATCCCCACAGTATAAAATCGGCGAATCTGCCTGGTCCCGTCCTTCTAAGTATCAACCAGGATTCGCATTTATACGAAAGAATGCAGTTGTTTATCTACATTCAAGTTACCCCTCCACGAATGTGGATATTATTGGCCTGGCGCGGGCTATAGATCAAGACCTTGTAAATGGCGCGCCATATGTAACGATCCTTGACCAAATTGCCCCACCTGTCATTCATTCAGTTGACCTTTCCAAGCCTGTCTTAAGTGAAGGCGAACGGAGTTCGCTAACTATAAACGCTAGTGATCCAAATGGTCGTCGCATTATCCTTTACGGTAATTCACTTAAAGGTTTCGGAGGTGTTGAAAATGAAAGCATAATACCTTGGAACGATCTCCGTGTCATCCAGCTATTACATGATGAACAATTAACAGGTACGCACACAATTAAATGTTGGGTAGTAAATGAAGATAATCTCTTTTCACAAGTCAAAGAGGTTCAGGTAACTTTTTAGCTCCCTCCGCGGTGAATGATGAAGACGCCGCCGCGGAGGTACCCAATGTCTTCACCCTATTCCAGAACACGCCGAACCCGTTCAACCCGGCGACCACGATTAGCTATAACCTCAGGAAATCTTCGCTAATAAGCCTGAAGGTGTACGATCTGCTCGGACGGGAGGTGACTACCCTTGCGGAGGGAGATACGCCCGCTGGCCAGCACCGAGTGGTGTGGAACGGCTCGGACTACAGCAGAAAGCAGGTTTCTTCGGGAGTATACTTCTATCGGCTTATTGCCGGGGGAAGAGAGGAAACGAGGAAGATGCTGCTGGCTCGTTAGAAAGTGTTTTGTGTATTGAAAAGGCGGCTTTCGGGCCGCCTTTTTAATCTACTTGTAAATCTTGTTAATCCTGTCTGATTTTTCTTTTTGTTTTTCTTTCTTTGCGAACTTTGCGAACTTTGCGAGAAACGGTTTTATCGTTCCCGCGAAGCGGCAACAGTATTTCAAAGTTTCTTATTAATTTGAATCCGACATCTGCAGCATGTCTTTTATTTTCATGAGCCTCGCCCGGTCGGAGCGGTCGTTCTCATCGAGCTTGCTGGAGATCGCTTTTACTGTTTTCTGAATGCTTGGTATGAGGACATATTCGAGCGCGTTCACCCTTCGACGGGTTTTTTCTATCTCTTCGGCCATGCGGAGCAGGGCATCCTCGAGGGCTGCCAGTTTGAGAAGAACGGGGAAAATATCGCGCAGGGATTCGCTGGCGCGGTCAAAATCGGTATTGGTAGCCACGGTGCTGTAGGAACTCCGGATGGTAAACCCTTTCAGATTCAATTCCGGCACCGAAATGCTCATGACATTCCGCATGACCACTTCTACATCGATACTGGCCTCGAATTCATCCAAAGCCTCTGCGACCGCCTTCTCTCCTGAAGTAGCGCTGGCCAGAATGAAAAGACGCAAGGTTCCCGGAAGCTCCTGATCCACACGGCTCCTGAGCTGACCGTACTCCGCCACCAGCGGCATGAATATCTGAATGAGCCCCTCCAGCTTGTCTTTCAGAAGCTTATGGCCTCTCCGGGCCAGAACCAGGCGTTTGCGGAGACGGAGAAGAGCCATTCGGGTCGGGTTTACTTTTATCCGCATGAACGCTCGCTTTTTAAAAGACAGAATTCAGAAGACCGAAGACATTAGATCCTGAAACGAGTTCAGGATACAACGGACTCTTCGACAGGCTCAGAGCCCGCTGAGCCGGGCATTGAGCCGGGCACTGAGCCGGGCATTGAGCCGGGCATTGAGCCGGGCACTGAGCCGGGCACTGAGCTTGTCGAAGTGCACGTGTCATGCCGAACTTGTTTCGGCATCTATCAAGTAAGTCTTTTCGAATCTTGTAAATCTTGTAAATCCTGTCAAAGTTTTTACCGTTTTAAGACTGTATCGGCGCCCGGAATCAAACACTCCGCGCCGACACTGTAATATTTCTCCACATATTCCGGGCGGATGCGTTTAAGCTCAGCTTTGGGGAGAATTGAAAGGAGTTTCCACCCCAGATTCAGGGCATCCACTATGGTACGATTCTCCTGTTCTCCCTGGGTGATGAACTCCGCCTCAAACCGTTTTGCGAATTCAACATATATCAGATCGATGGGAGTCAGCGCCGACTCGCCAAGAACCACTGCAAGTTCCTGAGCATCCTTCCCACGGGCATACGCGGCATACAACTGGTTCATCACTCCGGAGTGATCCTCGCGGGTCTTTCCCTTGCCTATCCCCTTATCCTTGAGACGGGAAAGAGAAGGCAATACATCTACCGGCGGATACACGCCGTCGGTGTGCAGGGGACGGTCGACAATGATCTGCCCCTCGGTAATGTATCCCGTAAGGTCGGGAACCGGATGGGTTTTGTCATCCTCGGGCATGGTGAGAATCGGTATCTGGGTGATCGAGCCGTTCTTTCCCTTGATACGGCCTGCACGCTCGTAAATGGTCGACAGGTCCGTGTAGAGATACCCCGGATACCCCCGGCGGCTCGGAACCTCCTTGCGGGCGGCGGAAATTTCACGGAGCGCTTCGCAGTAGTTGGTCATGTCGGTCAGGATGACCAGGACATGCATATCCAGCTCGAAAGCCAGGTATTCAGCAGTGGTCAGAGCCATCCGCGGGATGGAAATGCGCTCGATGGGCGGATCATCCGCCAGATTGATGAATAGCACCGAGCGTTCCAGCGCCCCCGTCCGCTCGAAATCCTGGATGAAGAAATTGGCTTCCTCAAAGGTTATTCCCATGGCGCAGAATACCACGCCGAATTTCTCCCCGGATTTCAACACCGTGGCCTGACGGGCGATCTGGGCGGCCATCCGCGAGTGCGGAAGACCGGTGCCGGAGAAAATGGGGAGCTTCTGCCCGCGAACCAGCGGATTCAACACATCGATGGTGGAAATCCCCGTCTGGATGAACTCGTTGGGAAAGTCTCGGGCAAAGGGGTTCATGGGAACGCCGTTCACATTGACATACTTTTCGGGAATAATCTGCGGACCGCCGTCGATGGGACGGCCGAAACCATCGAACACCCGGCCGACCATGTCGGGGGAAAGCCCGACCTCCAGACCTTTCCCAATAAAACGTACATGGGTCGTCCCGGGATCCAGCCCGCTCGTGCCCTCAAAAACCTGCACCAAAACCTTGTCTTCCTGGGTTTCGAGAACCTTGCCCCGCCGTACTGTTCCGTCCGGAAGCTTGATCTCGGCAATTTCACCGAATCCTATTCCTTCGACTCCTTTGACCAGAATCAGCGGGCCGACGATGTTCTCCACCGTGCGAAATTCTTTCGATGCTATCAACATATTGTATTTTTCTCCATAAGCAGGGCTTTGAATTCCTCATCCATCTGCTGTTTAAGCTGGTCAAACGATTCCAGCCTGTCCTCCTCTATCAGCTTGGCGCGGGCGATATGCTCCCTTACGGGCAGATTCAGTAATCCCTCCAGGTTTGCCCCGTGGGAAAGCGCATCGTTGGCGAGATGATAGAAATCAATAATAATATTCAGAAGGAGCGACTGCTTTTTCACAGAAGAGTATGTATCGATGTCGTCAAAAGCGTTCTGATGGAGGAAATCCTCACGGATCATGCGGGCGGCTTCGAGGAGCAGCCTGTCTGTGGGTGAAAGCGAATCCATGCCGACCAGCCGTACCAGCTCCTGCAGCTCGGCCTCACGTTTCAAAAGACTCATTGATTCCCGCCGGTTTTTTGACCAGGACGGGGAGACGTTTTTCTCTGCCCAGCGGTCCACCACATCCTGGTAGAGGGTATAGCTGGTCAGCCAGTTAATGGCCGGGAAATGCCGCTGGAATGCAAGCTGGTCATCCAGTCCCCAGAAAACCTTCGTGACACGGAGGGTTCCCTGCACCACGGGGTCGGCAAGGTCGCCGCCCGGAGGCGATACAGCGCCAATGATGCTGATGCTGGCCTTCCTCTTATCCTTTCCCTGGCAGATGACCAGTCCCGCCCGTTCGTAAAAAGCGGCGAGACGGCTTGCCAGATAGGCGGGATACCCTTCCTCGCCCGGCATCTCTTCGAGACGGCCGGACATTTCGCGCATTGCCTCCGCCCAGCGGCTGGTGGAATCGGCCATGAGAGCCACATCATACCCCATGTCACGATAATATTCAGCTATGGTTATTCCGGTGAATACCGAAGCCTCACGGGCCGCCACCGGCATATTGGAGGTGTTGGCTACCAGCACGGTGCGCTCCATGAGGGGTTTTCCGCTCTTGGGATCCTTGAGGTGCGGGAATTCGAGCAGCACATCTGTCATCTCGTTCCCGCGCTCGCCGCAGCCGACGAAAATGACGATGTCCGCATCAGCCCATTTTGCAAGCTGGTGCTGCACCACGGTCTTCCCGCTGCCAAACGGTCCGGGAACGCATCCCGTGCCGCCTTTGGTCATGGGGAAGAACATGTCGATAACCCGCTGCCCGGTGATGAGCGGGATCATGGGGGCAAGCTTCTTGTCCCTTGGCCGCGGAGAACGCACCGGCCAGGTCTGCATGAGCCTGGCTTCAAACGCTCCCGCTTCAGTATCTATGACCGCAACCGTTTCTTCCACGGTAAATTCGCCGCCCCGGATGGATTTGACGGCGCCGTTCACCCCGGGGGGTACCATGACCCGGTGCTCGATCAGCTCCGTTTCCTGCACCGTGCCGAGTATATCGCCCGGCCCCACTTTTTCACCGGCCCTGGCCGTAGGTACAAACTCCCATTTCTTCTTCCGGTCGAGAGCGGGGCTTTCCGCGCCGCGCTCCACAAAATCGCCGTACCGCCGATAAAGAATATCGAGGGGGCGCTGGACGCCGTCATAAATAGAGCGCAGAAGCCCCGGTCCCAGATCCACACTCAGCGGATTACCGGTGGGAACCACCGGCTCCCCGGGAGCTATTCCCTCGGTTTCCTCGTATACCTGTATCGAATAACGGTCGCCCCGGATCTCGATGATCTCACCGAAAAGACCGAGTTTGCCGACCTTGGCCATCTCGTACATCTTCGAGCCTTTCAGTCCCCGCGCCACCACCAGGGGTCCGCTCACCTTTACTACTGTTCCCTCTGATCGTTCGTTGACCATACTTCCAGTCCTTCCGTAACCTGTATATTCATTAATTATATATGACGACACTTTTTAATTTAGATTTGTGGTTAGAGATGCTGAAGCCATGTTTTTGCGTTGCAAAAGCAGTGTTAAGTCAATGCAATAAAGTTGGATTCATATTCCCCCCTTAACAAGGGGGGATGCCAAAGGCAGGGGGGATTTCTTCGTCCCAGCGAATAAAGATCCCCCCGCCGCTTGAGCGGCGACCCCCTTTTTAAGGGGGTTAAAAAAAGAAACTCCAGCACCAGACATTATCTAATTGACATTACACTAGGGAATCCATTCGGCATGACATATGTCATCCTGAACTCGTTTCAGGATCTATTTTCTTCCGGCGGCCTGATCCGTCGAATCCTTTCTTCCCAGCAGATCCACACCCAGTGAACGCGCCACCAGCGCTCGTATCTGCGCAAGCCTCAGCCCCGGTTCAGTATTGATCGTCGGAATGGGAAGGAGAATATTCATTTTGTTCTCTCGAAATTGCTCGATCTCATGGGTACAGGTATTCACCAGGTCTTCGCTCATCATGAGCATTACCGGTTCGGTCGAATTTTTGAAACGTTCCAGAGCCGCGCCGACCTGACTTTCATCACGGATTTCCAAAAGCTCGGCGCCAACAGCCCGGAACGGCAGGATATCGGAGCGGCGGCCAAGAACGAATACTTTAGGCATACTCTCTCCTTAGTCTTTCGGCCACGATCCGTGGGTCTACCCCGCTGACTGCGGTGGAAAGCGCAAGCCGGAGGTTTTCCTGCTCGACATGAAAAGCGATTACATATCCCAAAACCTTTTCCGGCCCGTAGGACACCATCCGGCACTGAAGCGCCTCTTCGCGGATGGCCTCTCCGGCGACTGCATCAACATTCCGGCGAATCCGCTCATGTCCGGATTCCTTTATAATAAGAAGCGCATGCTCGGAAACCCTGCCGTTAAGAGCGCCCGCCGGGTTGGATTCGGCCATGGCGGCAGTATCTTTTACCAGATCGCCGTTTATATCGGGGAGCACGAACCACCGCCGGATGACCTCGGACGATGTCCCGTTCCAGCGGCTTCGAAGCACAGCCGACCAGCACTGGAGCACTGCAATGTCGCGGAGCAGATGCGATACCAGTTCTTCCGCCGCTGAGCCCGCCTGGGAAAGCCTCAGAGTGCAAACCACTGAGTCAAGGAAAAGAGAACGCGCGACCGCATCGGCAAGCTGCGGCGCTTCACGGTCTCTCAGCATTGACCTATGCCGGAGGAGAGCCTCCTGTTCTTCCACAGTCAATGCAAGGGTGTCGAAGGCGGCGTCAATTTCCGGAAGAGAGGCCCCCCGCGCCACAGCGCGCAAAAAAATGCCGCGAAAAACCGGGTAACGGCTCAAAACATCGAAAAAGGATTTCAGCACATGCGGCGGCGAATTGCTGTATATATCGGAGATTACCGCCTCGCTGTACTTTTCAAGAACAGCATGGTAATTCCGAATTGCTTCATCGGTGGTGAAAACCGCACGGTAGGGTGTTTTGGCCAGAGCCGACCGTACCTCGGAAAGATCGTGCGCCTTCAGCAATCCCTCGAAGAAGCTGCGGCCAAGCAGGAGTGTTTCGAGTACGCTCAACCGCCCGCTGATGTAACCCCACTCGGAACGGGGGACGCTTTTCGATGCTGAACCGGGCTGTGCAAAAGTTGCATTCATGATCCGAACAGTTCCCTGGCTATATCGCCGGCAAGTGTTTCACGGAGTTCCTTCAGTTTGCTGTCAATAGTGGAATCCACGGAAAAATCCGCCCCTTCCACAACGAAACCTCCGTTTATCCGACGGTCTGATACCACGGCGGTAAATTTTCCGTTCCGATGACGGACTGTATTGACTTCTTCAAGAAACGCGCCCGGTAAAAGTTCGGCGTCTCCGGGACTGACCTTGAGCGTCCCGCCGACTTCAGCAGGGAGAACTTTAAGCCAGAAGGCTATCATCTCCAGATAGTCTTTTGACGGAAGAGAGCGTATTTTCTCCGCCGCCATCAAAAAGACTTCGTCAATCATCCTGTTTTTGGTATGCAGAACTTCCAATCTTCCTTCATGACGGGCGAGGCCTATCTGTCGGGCGGTTTCCGTATCTTCCGCGGCCTGTGCGCGCCGGATGTCATCCTCGAATGTCCGTGTGCATGTATCGCGGGATTGCTCCAGGAGCGCTTCTCTTTCTTCACGGGCTTTATCGAGAATGCGTCTGGCTTCAGTCTCAGCTTCGGCGAAAATGACGGCCTCTACTTTTTCGAAACTCATTTCTCTGACCTTTCCTGAGAAGGCTTACTGTAAGCCGGTCAGAGGGGCGGTGAGAGGCACGGTGAGCCAGGAGGTCATCAGAATTCCCACCAGAAGCGCCACTACCGCATAGGTTTCCACCAGAGCGGGGAAAAGAATGGCGCGCCCGCCTTCATCCGGTCTCTTCCCCACAAGATTGATCGATGCGGCTGAGGTCTGCCCCTGAGCAATGGCGCTCATCAATTCCACCATGCCGACTCCGAGACCCACAAAAAGGAGGGCTACACCGATGGGGGGAGCAAGCTTTACCGCCTCATCGGCGGAAGTGAGAAGCCCGATCCTCAAAGCGATGAATATCGAGCAGATGAAACCGTAGAACCCCTGAGTACCCGGAAGAGCCATCAGAACCAGCAGCTTTCCAAAGAGATCCGGCTTTTCCGAAAGGACTCCCGCCGCCTGTGTGCAGGCAATCCGGATTCCGATGGCGCTTCCGATGCATCCTAACCCGACCGCCATCATCGCTCCGAATACCGCCCAGCCTACGCCATTATGGATAAAGTAGGTATTTAAGACCTGATCCCACATTCTTTTACTCCTCCTTTTTTTACAGTAAGTAACGGGTGTATGTTTGAGAAACCTTATTTATCCAGGGTATTTGTATCAACTTCCGCTGCATATGCAGCTCCTGAAACGAGTTCAGGATGACATGGTCATGCCGAACTTGTTGCCGCTTAGCGGGAACGATGAAACCGTTTCGGCATCTAAACAGAATCAGGATGAAAGGTGTCATGCCGAACTCGTTTCGGCATCTTTATTGCCCGGAGCGGCAAGTAAATCTGTCGTCCTGTACCACGCAGCCTATTTTTCGATCAACTCCATACGGCTGCTCTGAAATCCGAACGGACTGAAAGGAATCCCGCCGCCTTCGTAAAACCGTCCGAACCACTCCAGCAAAATCAACCGTGCAGAATGGACAAACGCCGATAGAATGCTCATGACAAAATTGAATATGTGTCCGAAAATCACCATGCCGAAGAACAGAACCCACCCCACATAGGGCACCTCTTTCAGCATGCCCGCGATAATGTTGAACGACATTCCCACCACCGAGGTGGTCATTCCGAGAGCCATGAGACGGGAATAGCTGATGACATCCCCTATGAAAGCTGTGGTGCCGTAGGTTCCCATGATACCGTAGAGACTGATTACCCCTGTGATGTACCGCCCGATCAAACTTTTCTCATGACGCCCCTGTGTCAGTACAAGCCCGATTGCCGCGAGCAGGAAGAGCACCAAAACCGCTATTTTCGCTCCGCTCGGACCGTTCATAACCAGCAAAAGGGAGAGGGCAAGCAAGCTTCCCAGATACACCAGCCAGAAAATGCCGTCATACACTGCCGAGTGGAAGTCTCCCCGTCGAAAGTCACGGTAGAAACGGAGAAATATCCCGTAAAGCTGGTTAAAAATTCCGATTCCGATTGCGATACCAAGCGCAACCACCGGTTTTGCCATGGGATCGAGAAGGGTAAATTTTATCCTCAAAGTATCCACCGGATTACCGGCGCCGAAATATGCGGAAAGGTCGGCTGCCCAGCTTCCCATGGCCACTCCGAAGATGATGGTGCTCACCCCGGCGTAGGTAAATAAACGGAAAAATTCTACCAGTCCTTTCTGGCCGCGGAATCTCTTTTTCAGCCATGAGGCGAGAAAGAGCAGCATGATCCCATATAGCAGGTCGCCGTAACAGATGCCGAAGAAGATGAGGAATGTGAGAGTGAGGAAAGCAGTTGGGTCGATACTGCGATAGGTGGGCAATCCAAACATCTTTACCAGAAGACCCGCGGGACGGAAGAATTTGTTCCAGGTTACACTGACCGGGGGATCTTCATTCCCGGGAATCGGCTGAACCTCAAGCTCCGCCTCGGGGAAAAACTCCGCCATACGGGCCTGGAATCTTTCGCAATGACTTGCCCGCATGTATCCTCTGAGGGCAAAGACATGATCGGAGGACGCCATTCGATCCTGCTGGAGAATACGGTTCCGCTCGCTTTCCCACCATCCGAGAGCAAGATCGGCTCTGGATGACCATTGCTTTGAAAGCTTTACCGCCTCGGCGCGGATTTTATCCTCATGTACTGTGGCCAGGGTTATGGACCTGTTGATTGACACCAACTCATGCTCGATGGTTCCCTCTACCGGCGGGAGAACATATTCATGGAGAGCATAATCGATGATTACCTCCCGGATCACATCCATCCGGGACAAAGGCGCAGCTATGACATAGGTAACCGAATTACCGACACCGGCTACCAGTTCCACATGAATGTCCCCGCTAAGGCGAATGTCGTCGATAAACGTTTTCTGGGTCGGCCCGGTCGCAGTCACCAGATGGAAGGAAAGGTGGCGCAGATTGCGCAGGTGATCTATTCTGACGGTAAGAAATTCAAGTTCGTAAAGGCGGTCCCGCTCTCCAAGAAGGCGGATTCGCTCTTCCTGAGCCTCTTCCAGGGCGCTTCTCAAACGATAACATTCGATGGCCAGGTTTTCAGGGTTGACCTCCCTGACAGCCTCTTCTATCTCCTGATGAGTAGTGAGAATGCGAACCGGGAAAAGACCTTCCAGAAAATCGGATGCGGGTTTATGCATTTCACGAAGGAATTCAAGCGCTCCCTGCAGCCGGGATATCTGTACCTCAACCGGGGAAATGTCATCATCAGGAGAATGGAACCGCCGGGACCAGGCATCGTCAGCATTAACAAATTCTTCCAGATGGATCTCACGCTCTTGATAAAGCCATGGAACAAACCGGTCGCGTGAAGCTGCAGGGACAAGAAGGACCACACTCTCCATCCTCTCAATACTCATTCCGAGCGTCCCCTCATCCCGGAAAGAACTATAAGCGCAGCCCGGTCCTTTTTCTCGGAAGAAATAGTTCTGATCCCCTCTACCTGATTGGCATACTCCTTTTTGACCTTATCTACTTCCTGGGTACGTTTTCGGGCGGCTTCTGCTGCAAGGAGTTTTACCCTCTCTGCTGTCTGGATTTCCAAACTCTGCTTTTGTTCCTCTGCCTCCCGAACTGCTTCGCTCTGTATCCTTACTGCCTCTTCTCCGGCCTGGACGCGGATAGACTCCGCCCGAACGTCCAGGTCGATGATTCGTGAAATGATATTTTCCCCTGTTTGCATGCACTTGTCTCCAAAGGGGTTCCGGCACTGGCGCCGAACCGGCGCTGCAAAATATTAACTTTTATAAACGATTGTGCGGTAAAGCGGTATCTTGTTTCTCTCCGCTCAAGTATATACATATTTCCGCATCAAAATAATCTTGAATAATACTATTTTGCCAATAAAAAATCAAGAAAAAAAATACTCTTTCCCCTTTTTAATTTATTTTAAAAGGTATTTGTATTATCGTTGATACCCTTAAACAAGTTCAGGGTAACCATTAACATTATTTTATCAGCGAATTGTTTCACGCCAACCTTATATCGGCATCTATCAGAAGAATCGTGTTATGCCGAATGGTTTACCTACTTTTATATAGCAAAAGTAGGAGCCGAAATTTTTTTATGATAAAACAATCGTCGATTTTTCATTGACAAGATTGGATTGAATATACAATATTGAAAATTATATTCTTGATAGAGATATACATGACGACATATTTTATTGCGTTTCTTTTCAAAATAGATGCCGAAACGGTTGCTAAAAGATGCGCTGCGCTTTCATCGTTCCCGCGAAGCGGCAACAAGTTCGGCATGACACGTGTCATCCTGAACTCGTTTCAGGATCTAAACACT
>JAUYCD010000023.1 GCA_030692375.1 Candidatus Latescibacter sp.
GAGAAAAGTAAAAGTTAGAAGATGAATGAAACTCCCCGCCGCAAGCAGCGGGGTATCTTGTTAGGTTTATTCTTTTCATACGCCGCAAGCGGCGGGGAATTCAACCCATAGAGATTAAATGTGGATAAATATTGTCTCTCGCAAAGTTCGCAAAGAAAGTATACTGAATTTTCTGGTGTTTCTTTACCTCACCCCCTTTCCCCCTCTCCCAGACAGGAGAGAGGGTAACTCATTATGCGCTTTGTTTTTACCCTCTCATAATTAGGAGAGGGTGGCCGAAGGCCGGGTGAGGTTTATTGTCATTGACAAGGTAAAAAAGAACACCTATTTTGAAGAAAACCAAATACTGAAACAGTTGACGAGATCGCCGATGCGGTGGCTTTCAAAAATCTGATTCCATTTGAAGCGATGGGATGACGCTTTCATAGTTTAAAATTCTGCGGAGAACAGAGCATGTTTGAAAAAATCTTCCACCTGAAGGCTAACGGCACCACTATCCGAACTGAGCTTATTGCCGGTTCAACCACCTTTCTATCCATGGCATACATTATTTTCGTCCAGCCGGCGGTGCTTTCGCTGGCGGGGATGGATTTCGGCTCGGTCATGATGGCCACCTGCATTTCAGCGGCGCTGGCCTGTCTGGTAATGGCGCTCATGGCTAACTACCCGATCGCTCTTGCGCCTGGCATGGGCGAAAACTTTTATTTCGTGTTCGCGGTGGTGCTCGGCATGGGAATCTCCTGGGAAAAAGCCCTCGGCGCCGTGTTTCTGTCCGGAGTGATTTTCATCATTCTCACATTCATGCGCATCCGGGAGCTGATCATCGACGCCATTCCGGAAAGCCTGAAAAACGCCATCCCCGCGGCCATCGGTGTTTTCATAACCTTTATCGGTCTGGTGCAGGCGGGAATTGTGATCAAAGACCCGGGAGGCGGCATAGTGACCCTGGGAAACTTCCATTCCGCTCCTGTGCTCCTCTCCCTTACCGGGCTTTTCATTATCCTGTTTTTCATGGTGCGCCAGGTGAAAGGCGCCCTTCTCATCGGCATGCTTTCCACCGCGGTGATCGGCATCCTGACCGGAATAGTCCACTATAAGGGAATTATCTCCGCGCCGCCCTCAATCAGCCCTACCCTGTTCAAAATGGACCTTTCCGATATATTCAGCATGGAATATGTCACCGTGGTGCTCATCTTCCTTCTCATGGCCATGTTCGACACCATCGGAACCCTGGTCGGGGTGACCCAAGCCGCCGGAATTATGAAGGACGGCAAACTCCCCCGTGCGCAGGGAGCGCTTTTCGCCGACGCGTTCGGCACCGCCGCCGGCGCAGCCCTGGGGACTTCGACCGTCACCGCCTATATCGAAAGCACCACCGGAGTCCGTGAGGGGGGACGGACCGGCCTTACCGCTGTCACCGCGGGGGCGCTCATGCTCCTCGCCATATTTTTCAGCCCCCTGGTTTCCATGATAGGCGGCGGGTATGCGGTTAACGGCCCGGACGGGAAGCTCCTCTACACCCTGTATCCCATTACCGCTCCCGCGCTTATCCTTGTGGGATCGTTCATGGCCAGGACCATCACCCGCTGCAACTGGGAGGATCTGACCGAGTCCGTTCCTTCATTTATGACCATAGTCGGGATGGCGCTGACCTATAATATCAGCACCGGCCTTGCGTTCGGATTCATCCTCTACCCCATCCTCAAGCTGATGTCCGGCCGGGGAAAGGAAATCTCCTGGCTGGTGTACCTCCTGGGGGGGCTGTTTCTGGTGAAATTCGTGCTGGTAGGGTAAAAAGATAGTCCAAAGAATGTCTGAACCGCGGATGGTCAGGATAGAAGGATAAAAAACTGGATAAAAGAAAAGAGCCAACAGCATAAGATATTGCGAGCAATATTTTGCACGTTTATTTTTTCCACACGGATTGCTGTTTTTCAAACAACTCTTCACATTGTATAATCGGCTCTTACGATCTCATTTGAAAAAGCGAAATACTTTTTTCGGATCATCAATCATGGTAATCCTTTAATCTCATGAATCAAGGTTCAGACATCTTTCATCCCGGTCATCCGTACATCCTGACCATCCGCGGTTCAGACAGGGAAAAACAGTAACAAAGTCACAGAGTGACAAAGTAAATTGGAGAGCGGATATGCGTACCTTTTGTTTCATTGCATTCATGGCGCTTGTTTTGCCTGTATACGGTCATGCCCAGGAGAAGGTTACCGCTGTATATACCAATACCGATTATATCAACAATCTTTTCATCGATGGCGATACGATATGGTGCGGGACATGGGAAGGAGGGCTTGCGGGGTATAACAGGAAAACGGGAACATGGAAAGTCTTCACATCGCTGGATGGTCTCGCAAACAACACCGTTCAATCGATATTTAAGGATACCGGGGGGGCTCTCTGGATTGCCCATGCCGATTGGGGTCTTTCGTGCTTCGACGGGAAAAACGGGAAATCCTTTCCGGAATTGAACGGTTATATGGTCTATGTATGGGGAACATGTGAAGACACCCGCCATCAGATATGGTGCAGCACCAATAACGGCGTGTATATTTTTTTAAACAATACCTGGGTAAAATCCCAGGACGGCGGAACCGGCTCCATCGCGGCGGGGAAGAACGGATCAGTCTGGTGCTATCAGGACAGGACGCTTCTCTATTACGACAGATCGGAATGGCGCGTGTTCACCGACAAGGACACCGGCTTTCCGCTCTCCTATACATCCAACCTGCTCTTCGATAAAAACGACGTCCTGTGGTTTCAATTATGGGGTGGAGATCCCGCCTGTTTCGATGGAAAAACGTGGCAGCGCCCTCCTCTTCCGAAGGGATCGGGTTCCATGTTCTCTCCCTCGTTCATCGGCCCGGATGGGAATATATGGATAGTATGGCACGGGAACATCTGCCGGTTCAACGATGCGAAAAACTGGGAAATAGTCATTCCGGGAAATACGCTCAGGGAGGCGTTCTCCGCGGCGGGGCTGGTCCCGGGCGATATCATCGTTCAGATTGATGACGAAGGGATATTTTGGATTGCAGATAATCGGGGCAATACCAACCATAATCCCGGCCTGTTTCGGTTCGATGGGAAAAAAATCGACGTGATCCGTCGAAACTCAATGGCATTCCTCCGCCCGGCGTCGATATCTGAAGACCGTTCGGGAGCTCTCTGGACGGCCGGATTATATGGCAAGGGCATCTCGCGGCTTGACGGGACGGAATGGAAAACGTTCACCAACATACCGGTTGTTCCCTATTACGAATTCACCGGGACGGCGGTCGATAATCACGGCAATGTCTGGTGCTCCGCACACTTCGGCGCATTGCGATATGACGGCGCGGAGTGGCGTCTTTTCGACCATACGAACAGCGGTCTCAGATATGATGGCATATCCTCGCTGTATCTCGATTCCAGGGGCGTGTTGTGGTTTATTGGTTTTATGTCAGGCGCCGAGAATGTCATCACCAGCTTCGACGGCTCGTCATGGAAAACGTATGACAGGACCAGCACCGGATGTTACCTGAGCAGGGTGAAATGCGTCTGTGAAGACAGAACGGGGGCTATTATAGCGGGAGGAGATTCTCTTCTCGTGCGTTACGATGGAGCTGAATGGAAAGCCTTCTCTCCCGCCCCCGAAGGATGGGTTTTGAATGCCAGTTTCATCGCTAAAGCGCCTGACGGTAATCTCTGGTGCGTCGGGTACCTGTACAAGATAAATGAGTGGTACAAAGGCGGCAGTTATCTCTTCTGTTATAACGGGACTGAATGGAAACGTTTTCCCGTCCTGTCGGTCGGCGCGCTTGCGGTGGATAAGCAGAATATCGTTTGGATAGGAAGCAGCGATAGTAAAGGAGTTTCACGTTTCGACGGTTCGACATGGACCCAGTACGGACAGGAAAAAGGCCTTGCAACCCGTGCCGTGGATACGATTTATGTCGACAGAAACAATACGAAATGGATCGGAACCCAGGATGGGATGTTCTGTATCGGAGGCGCCCAACCCACAGGAATCAAGAGAGACGCAGAAAAACTGTCGGGGCCGTTCTTTCTTTCGTATCGTCCGAATCCATTCAACTCCTCTATTATGATAACTTTCATTCTGCCGTCAGGCGGAAAAATCGAACTCGCAATATTTTCGGTGAATGGTCAAAAAATAAAAGTCTTGAAAGAAGATATGTCCGCCGGAATACATTCGTTTTTGTGGGACGGCCGTGACGATTCAGGGAAAGCGGTATCTTCCGGTGTATATCTTTCCCGTTTGCAGATGGGCGAAAAGGTTGCAGTCGGACGGATGCTATTGTTGAAATAGGCTGACCATCCGTGGTTCAGACAATCGGGGGGTAATATTCAATGAGATCAATTATCTTTGTGATATTTCTCCTTCTTTTTCTTCCCGGAACGATCATGGCGCAGAAAACAATCAGCTACAAGGTAAAAGGACTTTCTCAAAAGGCAGAGATTCTCCTTGACCGGTGGGGAGTTCCGCACATCTACGGAAAAACCGAAGAGGATATGTTCTTTGCCCAGGGATTCAATGCGGCGCGGGACAGGCTCTGGCAGCTTGATTTATGGCGCAGGCAGGGCGAGGGCAAACTGGCGGAAGCGTTCGGTCCCCGCTTTCTGGAAAAGGATAAAGCCGCCCGTCTTTTTCTGTATCGCGGCGACAGGGAAAAGGAATTCAGAAGCTACCATCCAAGGGGAAAGAAAATACTCAACGCATTCACCGATGGAATTAACGCCTGGATCGATTTGACCAAAGCCGATCCGAAATTATTGCCTCTCGAATTCAAACTTACCGGAGTTGTCCCGGGATACTGGACACCTTCTACCCCGCTGATCCGCATCTTCGGTCTCACCCGGAACGCCGGAAGAGAGGACGCTCTGGCCCGTCTTGTTCATCTCATGGGCGCGGAGGCTGTGGAAAAAATGCATGTTTTCGAGCCGCCGGCGAAGCTCTCGGTTCCGGAAGGTCTCGACCTTTCTCTTTTCGATGGCCGTGCGCTTGAAAAATACAATCTGGCAAGAGCCGCGATTACATTTCGTCCTGAAGACCTTGCCGCAGGCATTCCTTCTGAGGAGAGAGAACTGTATGCCCGGCTCTTATCCCAGCCCCAATCCGACCAGGCGGAGAATTCCTCCGCGTCGATGTACGAAAGCAACAACTGGACGATATCCGGGAAATTAACCTCAACCGGCGCTCCGATCCTGTGCGGCGATCCTCACAGGGCGCATACCATCCCTTCTCTCCGCTACATCGCGCATCTTTCAGGCCCGGGATGGAATGTTATCGGCGCAGGAGAACCGGCCATTCCGGGCATCTCTCTCGGGCACAACGAGAAAATCGCCTTTGCAATTACCATTTTTTCCTTTGCCGACGAAGAAGACCTTTATGTCTACGACACGAATCCGGCGAATCCTGAACAATACCGTTATAAGGGCAGATGGGAAAAGGTGAAGACAATCGAAGAAACCTTTACTGTCAAGGGGGGACCTCCGGTAAAAGCCCGTCTCGCCTTTACCCGCCACGGCCCGGTTATTCATGAGGACCGTGCGCACAACAAGGCCTATGCGCTTCGGGCGGCCTATCTGGAGCATGAGGGGACAGCGGTCTATCTGGCCGGTCTCAGGCTAAACCAGGCGCGGAACTGGCAGGAATTCCTGGAGGGGATGTATAAACATTACTGTCCCAGCTTAAATGTGGTTTACGCAGATGTGGACGGAAACATCGGCTGGTTCGGAGGAAGCCTCGCGCCGGTACGGCCGAACTGGAACGGCCTCTTGCCTGTTCCAGGCAACGGTGAATATGAGTGGAAGGGATTCCTCGACACGAAGCTGCTGCCCTGCGTTTTCAACCCCAAGGAGGGATTCTTTGCCACTGCGAATCAATACAATCTCCCGGAAGGTTATAAATATGTGGATGTTTCGGCCCGTGAATGGACATCTACCCATAGATTAGATCGGATTAAAGAAGTGCTCGGTTCCGGGAGTAAATTAACCGTGGAAAGCTCGATGCAGCTCCAGCTTGATGAACTGTCTTTACCGGCCCGTGAACTGGCGCCTCTGCTTTCAGGTCTCAGTTCACCGGACCCGGAAGTAAACAAAGCTCTGAATCTGCTGCGAAACTGGGACTTTGTTCTTTCGCAGGAGTCTGTTCCGGCGGCGATATTCGAGTTATGGAGTTCCTATCTTCATGACACTGTTTTTCCGCTTTATCTGCCCGCTGCGGCACGCTTTCTCTTCGGGAGCGGAGACAGGAGAATACTCGACAAGCTTCTCTTTTCTCCGGATGCCGCATTCCTCGTATTCGGCCCGAATCCCACAGCCGGGAGAGATGCGGCGCTTCTCAAGAGCCTCGAACAGGCGGTAAAGTATCTGAAGGATAAGCTCGGAAGCGATATGACTCGATGGACATGGGGCAGCCTGCATCACATGAAATACGAACATGCGCTTTCCGCAGCGTTGTCATCGGGCGATTCAAACCGTGATGTTCTCAACACGGTTTCAGCGCCAAAGGGAGGAGACGGTTTTACTGTTAACAATACCGGCTATAGGAGAAGCGATTTCAGGCAGACCGGAGGCGCATCATACCGTCAGGTGATGGATCTCGGCGACTGGGATAATTCCGTTGCCATCAATACTCCCGGCCAGTCGGGAGACCCCAAAAGTCCTCACTACGAGGATCTGTTTCCCCTGTGGGCGGAAGACAAATATTTCCCGCTCTCTTTCAGCCGCAAGAATGTAGAACGCGTTACGGAAGAGATTGTAATTCTTGAGCCGAAGTAGAATGAAATTGCAGATACTGAAACGAGTTCTGGATAACATAAGAGTAATCCGCTAATCCCTCGAATCAAAGTTCAGATATTATTTCCGTTCAGACTCACGGATGCGGGAGGCGAGCTCTTTTAGAGAAGTTTCAGGTATCAATTGCTTTCGAGTTTCGGTATAATTCCCCATACCAAGTTGAATAGCGGAAAGTATCCGAACCGCTTTGGATGGGCTCATTTTCGTGAGTAGTAAATCCATAGCCTCTCGCCAGATTTGCTGCTCGCTAGTAACATGAATCATTGATTCTGCTCCTGTAAGTGAATCAGGATCTGTCAAAAGTATTATGAAATTTAACACATAAAGATCAGATATTATTAATGTTAGCAAAAATATGATCATCTCCCCCTAGTCTAACTAACAAAATATTTTATCAAAATGGGCAATAAATCAAAAAAATACAAATCGTTGCGTGTATTGAAGAAGTAGCATTGGTAATTTGGGAAAAC
>JAUYCD010000024.1 GCA_030692375.1 Candidatus Latescibacter sp.
GCAGAAAATTTCAGAATCGATGCCAAATTCCCTTGACCACTTTTTAAAACCAGGTAACTGTTTTAAAAAGTACTGATAAATGAGCGGGAAATCATTATTGGTGCGCCATTCATTGAATTCCGCTACTGGAAGGGACCAAAGCATTCGTACGTCAAATAGTGGAACTGACATTTCACTCACCTTTGTTCTTCATAAAAAACCGTCAAACCTTGTTTTCAATATGGCGGTCGATTGCGTTTTCCCATGCAGGAAAAATCACAATTCGCCCCTATCCATTATACTGCTTATTTGACTTTGCGTCAATTCCCCTCGAACAGGTGGATTGTGGCGTCCGGGCTTTGCTCGTTCTGTTTCTCCACAGAGAGTTGCCTCACGGCAGAGGGAATCAGGCTATCCTGATATTGAGTCAATCATAGAACCGGCTCCTTTCATCCGGTCAGTACACCAAAACATCTCGGACGCACCCCCTGCACACCCCACTTAAGTAACAAAGATCAGGGTTCAAGTGCTCAATAATTCTGAGGGGAGGCACGACGAACAATCCGGAAACCTGTGTTGTTGCCGTTGTCAGTAGCTCCATTCCGACTGGATGAACGGCAGTTGCCGTAGCTCCAACCACCTCCGCGTACTATGCGATCAGAACCTACTTGTACACCAGATGGATTGTTTTCGCTTCCACTCGGATACGTCCCGTACCTGTCATGACACCATTCCCACACATTCCCACTCATGTCATAGAGTCCAAACGGGTTCTTTGGATAACTCCCCACATTCACAGGATGGCCGATATAGCCGCTTCCCCAGTCATAGTTCGCTTTTGTACTACTGATCGTCCCGTCGTCTGTGCCGTATTTATACTGCTTTCCGCCCCGGCACGCGTACTCCCATTCCGCTTCTGTCGGTAAGTCCAAACCATAGTACAGTGCAAACGCCTTTGATCCATACCACGTCACATACACAACAGGCCAGTTCTCTTTCCCGGATACCACACTGAATGTTCCGCCGCTATACGTTATCCAGCAACGGTTCCCAGGAATATAAGATTCATACGTCCCCGCAATATAAATATACTCCTGCGCATTGTATGCCCCTTTCGCCCCCTTCACGCTCTCGCTTGTCGCCGTCACGTCCCCGCTCGCCTGCGCCTCGTTCAGATAATTCGCGTACTGCGCGTTCGTGATCTCGTATACGCTCATCTGGAATGAAGATACCGTCACCGTGTGAACCGGGAGGCAATTTGAAAGGTCCCCAACCTCATCCCCCATCTGGAACGTCCCGCCGGGAATAGAAACAAAAGAAATACCGGTTGAGTCTTTGGCGGTAAAATCCTGAGTCACATTAGCCGTCACGTTGGTGAAGGTCTTGCTTGGGGGATTGAATACATATCCCCTTTTTGAGGGTGTTACCGTGTAATTCCCTCTATAGATAACTGTGAAAGAGTATGTTCCGCCGCTGTTAACCGTCTGGGTATCTGAAGCATCTCCCGAAAGGGTTACGGTGACTACATTCGCACCGGTCACCGTGCCTGAGAGGGCAAACAAAGGTATCGCCTCGAAATTCTGAACATGATTTGCGACCAAATTTTCTACTTTCGTATTTTGAGGAGTGAAAACGTACCCTTTTTTGTTCGGCGTTACCGTGTAAGTGCCAAAAGCGGGCACGTTGAAAGAGTATGTCCCCCCGCTCTTTGTCACCATCCAGGTGGCTGATGAGCCACCGGAAAGGGTGACTGTAACGCTATCCGCCCCGGTAACTGTGCCGGAGAGTGTATAGGATGCAAGTTTCGCATCGAAATTCTGAGTAAGATTTGTGGACAGATTCTTTATAGTATTATCGGAAGGGGTGAAAGCGAACCCGCTCTTTGAAGGGGTTATGGTATATGTACCGCCCGTCGCCAAGGTGAACGAGTATGACTCTCCGCTTTTTTTCACAGTCCAGGAGGCGGATGCATCACCCGAAAGGGTCACGGTAACACTGTCCGCGCCTGTAACTGTGCCAGAAATGGTATAAGTATCCTCAAGAGGGGCGGTTGGTGTCTTGGATCCTTTTCCGCAGGAAAGTATCAATACAAAGGAAAGAAGTAAGAAGGCCGAAAGCGCGATTCTCTTCACGGTGTAATCCTCCTTCGTAGGTGGATTGACGCCTTTTTCCAGATATATCTATGTGCAGTTACAATATATATTTTCTTCCATTCCGTTCACAACCGGTTACATTTTGTAACCATTTCAACCGGTGACAACTTGTCACCGTTTCACTTCCATCTTTCTTCAGTCGGTTATATTTTGTTACCGACTGAAATAAATATAAATATTTTCCCTTGTCAAGAGCAAAGTAACAAATGCTTTAATTGCGCCCCTCTCCTGGCCAGGAGAGGGGATCAAGGGGTGAGGTCTCTCTTGCAATCTCCTACAATAATTTCTATATTATTGTTTTATCTTTTAATCTAAGGAATTCCACAGATATTGCATTGTTAAGCCCCCTTCCGTCACTTTGTGACACCTTCCCCCGTACCGGGGGCAGGTAACATCAGAGACGAAACGGCTTCCCTTGCCCTCCGGAACGGGGGAAAGGGACAGAGGGATAGGGGCATTAAGGAGACTTATTATCGTGAATATGGAGAAAGAAAAAGAGACCGTGTTCGAGCCGGTATCACCAAAACCCGATTTCCCCAGGCTGGAGGAGGAAATCCTCAGGTACTGGAAAGCGGACGGCACATTCGAAGAATCGGTACGGTTCCGGAGAGCGGGCGGCCGCGATTTCGTGTTCTATGACGGGCCGCCGTTCGCCAACGGTCTTCCCCACTATGGCCATGTCCTCACCGGCTATGTGAAGGATGTGGTGCCACGCTACAAAACCATGCAGGGTTATCATGTGAGCAGAAGGTTCGGGTGGGACTGCCACGGACTCCCCGCCGAAATGGAGATGGAGAAGGAGGCCGGCATCCACGGCCGTAATCAGATAATCCGGTACGGCATCGCCCGGTTCAACGAAGGCTGCCGTACCCTCGTGATGAAATATGTGGATGAGTGGGAGCGCATTGTAACCCGTCAGGGAAGATGGGTCGATTTCAAGAATGACTATAAGACCATGGATGTCGATTTCATGGAAAGCGTCCTCTGGGCCTTCAAATCCCTTTACGACCAGGGCCTTATCTACCAGGGCTCACGGGTTCTGGCGTATTGCGCACGGTGCGAGACGCCTCTTTCCAACTTCGAGACACGCATAGACAATTCGACCCGCCCAAAACAGGACCCTTCGATCACCGTGCTGTTCCGCCTCCATGATTCCGACCGTCTCCCCAAAAACACTTCGCTTCTGGTCTGGACCACCACTCCCTGGACGCTGCCTTCGAACCTGGGAATCGCGGTGGGGGCGGACATCGAGTATGCCATTTTTCGCGAGGGTGGAGAGCACTATATCATCGCTGTGGAGCGTATCGCCGCTTACAAAAAGCAGCTTGAAAAAGCGGAACGGATCGGAACGGTAAAAGGCTCGGCCCTGGCCGGGCTGTCCTACGAGCCGATGTTCCCGTATTTTGCGGAAACGCCGAATGCCTTCCGGATCATGTCAGGGGATTTCGTGACCACCGAGGACGGCACCGGAATCGTCCACACAGCCCCCGGATTCGGCGAGGATGACCAGAAGCTTTCCGATGCGCATGGCATCCCCACCATCGCCCCGGTGGATTCCCAGGGACGGTTTGACGAGCGCGTACCCGACTACCGGGGGCAGAATGTGTTCGACACCAACCGGGACATCATCCGCCGTCTACGGGAAGAGGGGAAACTTGTCAGGCACGATACCATCGAGCATAACTATCCTTTCTGCTGGAGATGCGACACCCCGCTCATTTACCGGGCTTTCCCGTCCTGGTATGTGGCGGTGACCCAGATCAAGCAGAGGATGCAGGAGCTGAATCAGCAGATCAACTGGATTCCCGAGCATATCAGTGACGGCCAGTTCGGACGCTGGATTGCCGAATCGAGGGACTGGTCCATCTCACGCAACCGGTTCTGGGGAACGCCCATCCCGGTATGGGAGTGCGACGGCAAATCCTGCAGCCATGTTGATGTCTACGGTTCCATCGCCGATATGGAGCGCGATTTCGGAAAAAAGGTCGCCGATCTGCACCGTCCCCATGTGGATGAGCTGACCCGTCCCTGTCCCGAATGCGGCGGAACGATGCGCCGTATCGAGGATGTCCTGGACTGCTGGTTCGAGTCCGGTTCCATGCCCTACGGCCAGGTGCACTACCCGTTCGAGAACAAGAGCTGGTTCGAGAAGAATTTCCCGGCGGATTTCATCGTGGAATACATCGCGCAGACCCGGGGATGGTTCTACACGCTTATTGTACTCTCCACCGGGCTGTTCGACAAACCTGCGTTCCGGAACAGCATCTGCCACGGCGTCGTGCTCGACGAGGTAGGACTGAAACTTTCCAAACGGCTGCGCAATTACCTGCCGCTGGATGACGTGTTCGACTCACTCGGCTCGGATACCCTGCGCTGGTTCCTCATGAACAATTCCATTCTGCGCGGCGGAAACCTCCAGATGGACCGCGAGGGCAAAGCGGTCGCCCATGCCCAGAAAGGCGCCTTATCTCCCCTCTGGAATTCCTATTACTTCCTGGTGCTTTATGCCAACATCGACGGGTATATGCCCGCTCTGAGCTGCGCCTCCACCCATGAGATGGATGTATACATCCTCTCCAAGCTCTCGGAGACACTGAACAGGGTCACCATGGACATGGACGCTTACGATATACCGGACGCCTGCGTCCACATCGAGGAATTCATGGACATCCTGACCAACTGGTACATCCGCCGTAACCGCCGCCGTTTCTGGAAAAGCGAATCGGACACAGACAAGCAGGACGCCTATGACACTCTCTACACGGTGCTGGTCACACTTACCAGGATGGTCGCGCCGCTCCTGCCGTTCACCGCGGAATCCATATACCGCAACCTGACCGGTGAACGCTCGGTGCACCTCACCGACTGGCCTAACCCCTCGGAGCTTACCATGAACGCTGACATCCTGAAGCGGATGGACACCGTGCGGCGGGTCTGCTCCCTCGGCCATGCGGTTCGTCACCAGAACCGCCTCCGGGTGCGCCAGCCCCTGCGCGAGGTCATCCTGGCCGGCGGCGATTCCCGCCTGGCGGAGAAGTACGCCGACATTATCGAGGACGAGTTGAACGTCCGCAAGGTGAGCTTCACCGATGATGTGGGCGAGATGGGCCGTCAGGAGATTGCGGTGGATTCCCGGCTTTTAGGGCCTCGTCTCGGGAAAAAGATGAAGGAGGTGCTGACTGCAGTCAAATCAGGGAATGTCCGGGTACAGGGCGACGGTTCCCTTCTGGCCGCCGGAGAGACCATCAATTCCGGTGAATACGAGCTGAGGATATTCGCCCGGGAAGGCCGCGCCTGTATGTCGGACGGCGGCCTGTTCGTCTGCCTCGATCTTTCCCTCGACCGTGAGATGGAGCTCGAAGGACTGGCCCGCGATGTGATCCGCATGGTGCAGAACGCCCGCCGTGAGGCCGGCCTCGTCCCGGACGAGCGCATCCGTCTTGGACTTGGGGTAACGAACGACCTGAAAGAAGCGGTCGGAAAACACCGGGACCTTATCCAGAGCGAGGTGCTGGCGGTCGAGCTGACCTCAGACGAAATCCCGGATGCGGTATATACCGAGACTGTGGATATTCAGGGCGAAGCTATGGATATTCGGATCGGGAGGAAGTAAAATACTCTTTTGCAGTCGTCGAATTGTAAGAAGAAGTATCGATGTCGATGCCCGGCGCATTTTTCTGTATTTTTTCTTTACCGGTAAAAAGTATTGTTACTTTCTCTGCTTTTTAATATGACATTATTCTAAACTCGTTTCTGGATCTAATTCCTCATACTTTGTGCTCGGATGTATCATCAAATATACTTCAAGTATAGTGCGCCTGCCAGAAAATATCCATAATTTAAATTTTCAATTTTAACCTTGATTGACTATCTGTTAAATTGTTATGTTATAAAGTTATCTTTATACTATGAATCTCAACAAAAAGGAGAGAAATGAAAGCATTCAATCATTTGACCAGCAGCATGCCCTCATCGGGTATTCGAAAAATAATGGGCTTGAGCCAGGATATAGAAGGGTGCATCCACCTCGAGGTGGGTCAGCCCGATTTCAAAACTCCAGAACATGTTCTTGAAGCCGCCGCCAGGGCCGCCATGGACGGGTTTACCCGCTACACCCCCAGCGCCGGAATCCCGGAGCTCCGCGAAGCGATCGCCAAAAAAGTGAATGAAAAGAACGGCATTCCCATCGGCCCGCAGAATGTGGTAATCTCCCCCGGGGCGGTATGCAGTATTTTTACCACTATGTTGGCGCTGGTCGAGCCGGGAGATGAGGTGCTCATTCCCGATCCGGGCTGGCCGAACTACATGATGCAGATGGGCTGCCTTTCGGCGAAGGGGGTGCGGTATCCTCTCGATCCCTCGCACGGCTTCCAGATCGATTTCGAGGCGCTGGAAAAGCTGGTGACCCCGAAAACCAAGCTCATCATGATCAACACCCCCGGCAATCCCACCGGCGCGGTGTATCCGCCTGAGGCTGTGAAGGAGATCGTGGAGTTCGCCCGCGTTCACGATATCTTTGTCATTTCCGATGAAGTGTACGAAGAAATCCTTTTCGACGGCAGGCACACCTCCACCGGATTGTATGACAGGGACGGCCGGGTGGCCACGGTATTCGGATTCTCCAAAACATACGCGGTGACCGGTATGCGGGTCGGCTACACGGTGGCCCAGAATGAAAAGCTCGTCCAGCTTGTCACCAAGCTTCAGGAGCCGGTCATCTCCTGCGCCAGCGGCATCTCGCAGAAAGCCTGCCTGGCCGCCCTTCAGGGACCGCAGGAACAGTTCGCCGAGATGGTGAAAATATACAAGCTGCGGCGCGACAAGGTGGTTACAATCCTCCGGGACAAGGGGCTGTACCTCTACACCCCGTGCGGGGCGTTCTACATTCTAATCGACATCTCCAAAACAGGGATGAATTCCACCGATTTCGCAGTCGATCTTCTCAAGGCGAAAAAGGTGGCAGTCGCTCCCGGCGAGACATTCGGCGCCACCGCCGATTCGTTCGTGCGCATCTGTTTCGCAACCGACACCGACCAGCTCGTTGAGGGGGTGAACATCCTCTGTGACAGGATAAACGGGTAAAAAGCCCCACCCCCGGCCCCTCACCCGCAAGCGGGCGAGGGGTGACCCAACATCACCCAGCCCTGCTGGGCTTCCGCAGTTGGTGAGTAAGGAGCTTTGCGGATAAACTCACCCCATAATCCCCTTGTATGTTACAAAGAGGGAGAGGGAGAAACCCCTCTGCTACTTATAAACATGTTATTATGAAAAAAATACTTTGGTGACGATTCCTGATTCGTGGAAAATGCTTTACTTTTTGAAGACCTTTCCATATTATTTTCATAGATGATTTGCTCCTCAGATGCCGAAACAAGTTCGGCATGACAAAACAAAGCGTCACCCTGAACTTGTTTCAGGGTCTAAAAACGGAACCACTTTTTCACAAGCTTGGAGGGATACTGTATGTCTCGCAAGCAATCCAAAGCGAAATGCTCGTATTGCGGAGCAGAGTACGCCAAGAATGGAATGACCAAACACCTTGCGGCCTGCGAAAAGCGTCAGGAAGCCATCCGAAAAGCCGAGCAGGGGAATACCAGGAGCGAAACACTGTATTATGTCCGTGTTCAGGACGCCGGACCGGGTATCTACTGGCTGGAACTGGAGATGCGTGGGCCCGCCACACTGAAAGACCTTGATTTCTATCTTCGCACCATCTGGCTGGAGTGCTGCGGACACATGAGCCAATTCTCTGTGGGAGGATGGAGCGGAGAAGAAATTCCCATGAGCCGTAAAGTTGATGCTGTGTTCAAGCTCGAGCATGAGCTGACCCATATTTATGATTTTGGGACTTCATCGGAAACATTGATAAAAGTGATCGATACGCGCGTTGGAAAACCGCTCACCAAACACCCCATCGAACTCATGGCGCGCAATCTGACGCCGGAGGAAGAGTGCATCGAGTGCGGAAAACCGGCCACACGGCTTTGCCTGGAATGCCTGATCGAAGAGGATGTGTGGGGAGTGTTGTGCGAAGAGCATATAAAGAAACACCCGCATAAGGAGAATTACGGCAAACCTATGCGCATAGTGAATTCGCCCCGGCTGGGTTTGTGCGGGTATGACGGTCCGGCGAAACCGCCGTATTGAAAGAACTCACCCCCTTGATCCCCCTCTCTTGAAAATAGAGGGGGGAACCCAACTGCTTCTTATAAACATGTTATTTATGAAAAAAAGAATCCGGTTATGTCATTTGGTAAGTATTTTTGAAAATATTACGCCATGATTGCACATTTAGATCCTTAAACGAGTTCAGGATGACACGTGTCATGCCGAACTTGTTTCGGCATCTATATATACGATCACGAACCTTATCTAATGGCATACCCGGATAAAAGAATACGTCGGTGACGATTCCTGATACGTGGAAAATGCTTTACTTTAGTGAAGATGGTGTTATATTGTGCCAATTGGTAATACTGAAGAGATTTTTCCTTGAATACTGATAAGGAGTACATACTATGAATGCCGACGTCCAATCATGGGAACAACTTCTCTTTAACGCCGCTATAGGCGCTCTGGAAAGCGAAAGCGTAAAAAAGGTGATGAAAGTCGTCGGCGATAAGTTTCATACTATGGTGAAGCATAAGGATAACGAAAACGAACTGCGCAATGCCGTGAGGGAAGCGCTTACCGACAAACAGATAACCGCAGCCCTCGAAAAGGAATTCCCCCAAATCAATCAGCAAATCAATCAGCAAATCATTCAGCACCATTACGGGAGCGGTAACAACATCGGTTCGATTTCTCATTCCGGAAGCGGCGACATTAAACTTTAACCGATAATCATGGACCGGGGATATGACATACGAACAATCCCATCGGGGGACCGGAGACAACATTGGGGAGATACGGTTTGAAAGGCCGGTAAAGGTAAATATCGGCGTTAACGAACCCTCCCGGCCGCATTTCCCCATTCCACAACCCACGCAGCGCTTCATTGGCCGCGACGAGGACCTTTCGGAACTCCATGCACTGCTTTCGGAGAACGATATCGTTTTCCTCAACGGCGTCGGCGGCATCGGAAAAACGACTGTCGCGATGGAATACGCACGGCGATATGGGAAAGAGTATAATTCGCTCGTATGGCTCGACTATCATGATTCCTTCCGTCTTTCATTACTTTCGCTCTCCCCGTGTTTCCAGTTCTCCGAAGAACCGAAAGAAATCATTGAAATTATTATTTCCGAACTCTCACGGTATGAGGGTCTAAATCTCCTCATCATAGACAATTTCTCGGTGGAATCGCTGAAAGGAGAGGAGAAAGAGCGCGAAATCTCCTTTCTGCAATGTCAACTCCCCAACTTCAAAAAACTCATCACCTCCCGCGAAGAGAAACCCGGCGATTTTGTCAAACCCAAGCTGCTTGACAACCTCCCTCCCGATTACGCCGAAGCGCTGTTCCGTGAGTTCTTCAAGGGACAGTATAATCCATCAATCCTCACACAGCTTTTCACTCTTATAGAATACCATACCCTCACCATAGAACTCATAGCGAAAACATTGGCTGGATCACACGGCGCGGTGACGCTCGGACAATTGTATTCGATTTTTAAGGAGAAGAAATTCGACACACCATCCGGGTCAGTCAAAACGCACCTCGATTACCGGAATAGTGAGCTTCAAATCAATACCTATCTCGGCGAGTTATTCCATCTGGCCGACTTACTGGAAACCCACCTCTTCCTGATGAAAAAATTCTCCGTACTGCCGCCGTCCGATATACCGAACGCCACACTCTTCGATCTTCTCACATCCGATGGGGAATCATCGGATATAAGTGATAGCATCAACACCATAAACGACCTCGTCGCACGCGGCTGGCTCACCCAATCGGAGAAAGGCGTCACCTGCCATAGAATAATCCGCCAGTACATCCAATTACATGCCAAACCTGCTTTTGAAAATGTACAAGACCTGTTTTTGAACATCACAGAGAAATTATCTTACCGACCGGAAGAAAACCCGCTTGAAAGGATCCCTTGGATCGATTTTGCTGTTTCTCTGCTGGAAGCTTTTCCTGAAGATCGGGAGGAAACCGCAGGATTATCAAGCTACGTCTCCATTATTTATCAGGCGTT
>JAUYCD010000025.1 GCA_030692375.1 Candidatus Latescibacter sp.
ATGTCAATATTATCCTTTTGTCGCCCTCGTCTTAACAAGGGGGGATGCCAAAGGCAGGGGGGATTTCTTCTTCCCAGTGAATATAGATCCCCCCGCCGCTTGAACGGCGACCCCCTTTTTAAGGGGGTAAAAAAAAGAAACTCCAGCACCAGACATTATCTGATTGACTTTACACTAGTATTTTACCTTCAAGGTTTTTTCTGGAGCTTATCAAGTGCAGCCTGGGCATTTTTATATCCCGGATTGATCTTCAGGGCTTCCTGAAATCTTTTCGCGGCGTCATTCATCGATTTGTTGCCAACAAAGACCATTCCCAGCGCATATTGAATATCTGCGTCTGCCGGCGAGATTTCCACCGCTTTCAAGAGGTAGGAGAGCGCGTTGGCAAGATCGCCGCCTTTCATGAGCGCCAGACCCAGGTTATAAAGCGCCGGCACATCTTTCGGATTCAGCTCCATTGCTTTATTCAGGTATTTTACCGCTTTCAAGGCATCGCCGCGGCCTTCATCGAAAATGAGAGTCCCGAGATTGCTGAAAGCCGCAGAGTATTCATCGTCCAGCCTTATAGCTTCATTGTAACTTTTTTCCGCCTCTTTAAAATCTCCCTTTTTCTGCAGAGCCACCCCCAGGTTGTTATATACAGAGGCGTTTTTACGGTCAAGACCGATTGCTTTTCGATACTCCGCCACAGCGCCGTCAACATCTCCGAGACCATACATGGCGTTGCCCAGATTGACATGTTTCTGGGATACTTTTGGATCAAGCGCAATTGAGCGGATGTAGCTTGCCTTCGCGCTGTCATATTCGGCGACAGCCATATAGGCATTACCCAGGCTGTTGAACGCCTTGGCGAATTTATGGTCGAGCTTTACGGACCATCGGAGATTGTCGATGGACTTGGCATAATCCCCCTTCTCGTAGTATGCAAGCCCCAGGTTGTGGTAAGAATCCGAATAGGCCGAATCGGCGGCGACTGATTTTAGGAACATTTCGATTGCGCCGTCGAAATTCCCTTTACGATAGAGTTCGTTGCCCTGAAGCTTGAGTGCTTCAGCATTCCCTTTTTTTGATGCGCTGAAAGCGGGGACAGCAAGTATAACGAAAAGTAACGGAAGAAAAAGAATTCTTATAAACTTCATTTCGGCCTTTCACGGAACATGAAAAATCGGCTGCGGTTTCCCGGCTTTCTGCCTGCGGATGCCTCGCCTCAATAATATACTATCACGGTGATGGAAGAACGAAAAGTATTTTTAAAATGGTTTGCACCCTGCCCTCATGAATGTGCATATTATTTTCGATTATGTCATTTTATCCCCAATACGGTTCACTTTAACGAAAAAGTACAAGATTTATAAACCACGAACCACACGAAAGGCACAAAAAATGATTTTATCAAAAGGGAAATTTCGTGATTTTCGTGGTAAAATGAACTGTATTGAATCTAAACCAGTATAATTATATAGGTTTCAAGGATGACCGCGATGTATTTTTGTTAAATCAGGATAATCATTGAATCATGCGAATCATGGTTCAGACAGTCTTTTTATTTTTTCTTGCAGCCTGAATATTGGCGATCATCTGCCGTGCCAGGCCGGAGATTTTCTCCCAGTTGCCTTCGGCGATGTCTTTTTTCGGGGCGATGCAGCTCGCGGCTGTAACCGCGGAGGCGCCGGCCCTGATGAATTCGCCGCAGTTTTCCACCGAGACGCCCCCCACCGGCATGAGTCTGATGTGCGGCAGGGGACCGTGGATATCCTTAAGGTAACCGGGTCCCAACACGCTCGCCGGGAATACTTTCACCATATCCGCGCCGGCTTCCCAGGCGGTGAGTATTTCGGTGGGAGTAAACGCGCCGGGGAATATGAGCTTGGAATACCGTTTCGCCATCTCGATGACTTTCAGGTTGAGAGTGGGAGTAACAATGTATTCCGCCCCGGCCAGGATGGCAGCCCGGGCTGTTTCCGGGTCGAGAACGGTGCCGACCCCCACGCCGACCCTGCCGCGCATTTTTTCCGACAAGGCTTCGACTATTTTGAGCGCATTCGGGGTGTTCATAGTTACTTCGATGAATTTTGCGCCCCCGGCCTCAAGCGCTGCGGCAACCTCGATCAGACGTTCGGAGCTGTCGGCCCTGATGGCCGCTACAATTCCGGATTCTACGATACGGTCGAGCATGGACATGAAAAGGCCTCCTTGTGAAAATGATAATGATTTCTGTGTATGTATTTGTTTAAAAATACGCTTCTATGAAATATAATACAATTTAAACGGAGTATAACAATGGAAAGGTGATAGAAAAATGATTTGCTTCCGGCAAGATCCTGACCCTAATTATAGAGAAGAGTAATTTAAACTGGAGATGAATATGTCTAAGACTCAAATCCCGCACAATCGAAAAGCTCCGTGATACTCTCTTGCCGAAGTTGATGAGCGGAGAAGTGAGGGTAAATGTCTGAACACGATTAAAAGGATTGCAGGATGGACACGATTGAAACTATAGAAGAATGATAAGAGTGCAAATTCAATCTTGGTAATCAAGAAATCCCGTATCATGGAGCTAATTGCAAAAGTCGAGATTATTTTACGCAGCCCCCTTCCTGTCCTTTGGACATCCTTCCCCCTGAAGGTGGCAGGAAAAGACTGTGGAGCAACGACTTCCCTTGCCCCCCTTCGGGGGGAAAGGGACCGAGGGTTAGGGGGCTAAAATTAACAATTTGCCTTTTTAAAGTATAAAAACGACTTTTGCAATTGGCTCCATGTTCAGACAATTTCCGTAATCATGTTCAGACAATGAAGAAATAAGATGGAAAACACTACAATAAGCGAATTGACACATAAGATTATCGGCTGCGCAATGAAAGTTCATTCAACGCTCGGAAATGGTTTTCAAGAGGTTATTTACCAACGAGCATTAGCAATAGAAATGCAATTCCAAGGATTATCATTTGAGCGCGAAAAGGAAATGCCGATTTTTTATCGGGAAATGCATATTGGCACAAGGCGGGTCGATTTCTTCGTAGAAAATGCAGTGATGGTTGAATTGAAAGCAATAGAAAAACTTGAAGATGTGCATAAAGCCCAGGCTATCAACTATTGCGAAGCATACAATATTGCCGACGGGCTACTGATAAATTTTGGCGGAAAAAGCCTGGAGTTCAAAAGAGTTTACAATAAAAATCTGGTTGTTCCCAATCCTGTTAATCCGGTAATCCCGAAATCGTGTTCAGACAATGGTGGAAATTAAAATGAATCCAAACCTCCCCTCTTCTGCTCATTGAGAGGCTTACTCCTGCGCCGGTATAGTTCATAGGTCATGCTGAACTTGTTGCCGCTTTGCGGGAACGATGAAAGCGCAGCGCATCTTTTAGCAACCGTTTCAGCATCTATCAGCCCAAAAGAATAATCGGTTGCATCCTGCTTAATAAACGAGACACATCATGATCAATTTTATCAGGAACATACACACGCTTTACCGTACGGAAATAATTTCGATTCTTGTTTCAACGCTTTTTTATGGAGTTACCCTATTTTGGACGGGTAATTTTAAATCCGCAGCTTTAGCATCAGGTATCGCGGTGGTCGTGGCTGCACTGTTCATACCTACCTGCGAGGCATTGGCCGCCGCCATCAGCGCCGCCGCCGCAGTGGCAATTGCTATCATTATCGCCCTCGCGGCGGCATCCATCGCCGCCGGCGCCCGCCTCGCCGCAGCCCCTGTTCCAACTCCGACTCCTCCTCCCGCCGTCATCATAGTTGTCTCTGCCCTGATCGCCGCTTTGTTCACAGGTGTCGCCATCTTCTCCACCGTCAGGAGAGCAGCCGAAATGAATATCACCAAAAAAAGGGCAGCATTTTCCGTGCTCATCGAGATATCGGTGATTCTTGCGGCTTTTTATACAATCAGCCATCTGGTTCGATAGCAGGAAAGGGAATACCGGATACCATGAAAGCTGTCAGATTGATAGAACCTGTACGGTTCCGCTCGATGCTCAGGCTATCAATGACGTTCTGGATGATCTGGACAGGTTCGGAAGTAAAATACGGGCGGTGATAAAACCTTAATGACAGAATTCCTCGCAGCTTGCTGCGGGGTAGGATCCCCCCTGTCCGAAGCAAGGGGGATGTCACCGAAGGTGACAGGGGGATCGTCTTTGTATCCCACCTTAGTTTTCTCCGCTTTCCCGTTGTATTTCCCCTCGTTCTGCATTATAATCTTCCCAACTGAACAAAAACAGCATAAAGGGGAACTTCATGAAGCTATTTGTGCCGGGGCGAATCTGCCTCTTCGGGGAACACAGCGACTGGGCGGGCGGATACCGCCGCATCAATGCGGACCTGGAGCGGGGGTATACGCTCATTGTTGGCACCAATCAGGGCATCCATGCCGAGGTGAAACCGCATCCGGGCAAGCTGATCCTCACCACCACGCTGAACGACGGAGCAGTCCGGGGGCCGTTCGAGATCCCGATGGTCACCGGGGCGCTTCTTGAAGAAGCCGAGAAGGGGAGTTTTTTCAGCTACGCCGCCGGGGTGGCCTACCAGATTCTCACCCATTACCGGGTGCGCGGCCTCGAAATCAATAATTACCTGACCGATCTGCCCATAAAAAAGGGGCTTTCATCGAGCGCCGCCATCTGTGTATTGGTGGCCCGCGCTTTCAATCGCATCTACGACCTGAAAATGACCGTCCGGGGAGAGATGGAATACGCCTACCTGGGCGAAATCACCACCCCTTCGCGGTGCGGGCGCATGGATCAGGGCTGCGCCTACGGCAACCGTCCGGTCATGATGATTTTCGACGGCGACCGGATCGAGGTGAAGGAGCTGTCCGTACCCCGCGACCTTTTCTATGTTATTGTCGATCTCGGCGCCGGAAAGGATACCAGGGAGATACTGAGCCGGTTGAACCAGTGTTATCCGTTCGCCGAAAACGAGCTCCAGAAACAGGTTCAGACCTACCTAGGACCGATCAGCGCCCGTATTACCCACGAAGCTTTCGACGCCCTGAAAGCAGGAGACGCCGAACGTCTGGGAGCGCTCACGACCGAAGCCCAGGCGGAATTCGACCATCATCTCCAGCCGGCATGCCCTTCCCAGCTTACCGCCCCGATGCTGCACCGGATGCTCTCGTACGTCCCCTTGCAGCCGTACATATTCGGCGGCAAGGGAGTGGGATCGCAGGGCGACGGCACCGCCCAGTTCATCGTCCGTGACGAGGCAAGCCAGAAGAAGGCCATCGAGATCATCGAGCGCGACCTGGGAATGTCCTGCATGGAACTGACCATTCAGGCGAGCCGCGGGGTACGGAAAGCGGTGATTCCCGCCGCCGGTTTCGGAACCCGTCTCTTCCCCGCGACAAAAGCCATAAAGAAAGAGCTGTTCCCGGTCATCGACTCCGAGGGCCGCGCCAAACCGGCCATCCTGGCCATCATCGAGGAAGCCCTGAGCGCAGGAATCGAGGAGATCGCCCTCATCGTCCAGGAAAGCGACCGTGAGATATTCGAGGATTTTCTCCATACCCCGCTCCGTATCGAGAATTTCAACAAGCTGTCCAAAGCCAGCCAGAAGTACTGCGAATACCTCCGCGAGGTCGGCCACCGGGTGACCTTCATCATCCAGGACATCCAGGAGGGATTCGGCCATGCGGTCTATTGCGCCCGTGAATGGGTTGGCAGCGAGCCGTTCCTTCTCCTTCTCGGCGATCACCTCTACATCTCTGAAAATGAGTCTTCCTGCGCGCGCCAGCTCATGGAAGCATTCACGCGTAATAACCAGAGCATAGTCGGCCTCAAAGTTTCCCCGGCAGCGGAGATCGGGAATTTCGGCTGCGTCACCGGAGTCTGGGACGAGGCGGATTCGCTCCTGAATGTTACCGAAATCACCGAAAAGCCGGAAATCGAATACGCCCGCGAGCGCCTGCAGGTTGAGGGCATGGAGGAAGACCGCTTTCTGACCCTTTTCGGGCAGTACATACTCAAACCGCAGATTTTCGACTGCCTGGGAGAGAAAATTTCGCGCAATATCCGTGAGCGCGGGGAGTTCCAGCTTACCTCCAGCATCGACAGGCTCCGTCAGGAGGACGGCCTCAAAGGCTATCTGGTTCGGGGAAAAGCGTTCGATATCGGGCAGCCGGAAGCATACCTTAATACGATTGTAGAATACAGTAAAAAAAGGAATACAGGAGTCAGAAGTCAGAAGACAGAATAAAAGATTGCCTCTCGCAATGAGCGCAAAGAAAGAAAAAAGAAAAATTGACATGATTGACATGATTTACAAGATTTGGAAAAACAAGAGAGACCATCCTGTAAATCTTGTAAATCCTGTCAAAAAGATAGATACCGAAACAAGTTCGGCAGGACAGCGTTTAGAGCAAGATCATTTCCACTCAACCTCCGGATGAATGATCCGCGCCATCTCCTCGAGAGTTTGTATGAATCGCGGGCCGGGAATCACCGCGTAGTCCGCGGTTAAAATATACACCTTTCTATTTTTTACCGCGCTCAACTCATGGATTTTATTCCAGTCGCTGCGGGCGGCAGCTTCGCTATGACCCTGTTCGGCAAGCTCGGGCAGAAGGTCAAGGATGATTTCCGGATCGAGCCGGAGCATCCCCTCGCCTGAGACCTCCGGGTAGGGGATCGGGTATCCCCGGTAAGCGTTCGTCCCCCCGGCAAGCGCGATCAGTTCGTCATAGAAGGTGTTCGGCCCGGCGATGAAGACCTGATCCAGTGCACCGGCAGTCCTCCCCACCGCCACAATCACCCTTCTTCTTTCCCGACCTGCGGTTTTCTTTTGCACAGCGCCCTTTCTCGACTCGATATCCCGGACGATTCTCTCAGCTTCTTTCTCCGCTCCGCAGGTTTTCCCGATTACAGTAATAGTATCGAGGATTTCACCAATCACCCGGTTGTGCACCACCAGGGTGGCGATTCCCAGATTTTCAAGGTATTTCCGCGCCTGCTCGTGTTCGGGGAGGAGGATCACCAGATCGGGTTTCAGGGTGACCACCGCCTCGTAGTTGGGATCGAAGAATCCCCCGACCTGCGCTTTTTCCCGGGCTTCCGGGGGATACTTGCAGAATTTGGTCACTCCGATAACCCGGTCGCCCAGCCCGAGCGCGAAAAGCGTTTCGGTTATGCTGGGGGCAAGTGAGATGATCCGGGTATAGTTTTTCCCCGCCGGGATAGCGCTCTCCGGAGCATCACCTTTCCGACAGCCGATGCCGGTGAGAAGGAGAGCACAGAAAACCAGGATAAGAATGAATAAGGTACGGTTCATATTTCACTTTCCTTGCCCCCGCGCTCACTACCACAGGGGGGTGAGGGTTTACTTCATCACCATGCACTTTGTAAACACGGAATGTTTCCCGTCAGTCAGGCGCACTACATATACCCCCGTTGCATATCCCGAAGCATCCCATACTACGGTGTGCCTGCCCGCTTCCAGCGGCGAGCGGACAAGTTCAGCCGCTTTTTGACCTGTAGAAGTATAGATGGCAAGAGATATTTCCGCCGCCCGGTTCAGGGTAAAAGCGATGGTCGTCCGGGGATTGAACGGATTCGGGTAGACCGAGGAAATGGCAAAGGAAGCAGGCTCTGATTCCCTCACTGCCGTATTGACTGCGCCGTCCACATAGGCCATGGTCAGGGGAGGCAGGCTGGTGGGAAACGGGCCTGCGGTCACCTTATTGGTCTTTGGATCCACCACATAAAGGGCGGGATTTTTTTTATCCCGTGATCCGATGTAGAGCAGCCCCCCGGCAGAAACGATGCCGCCGCCGGAGTCGGGAACCGGGAGAGACGGCAGGAAAGCCCCGGTGGCAGGATTCATGGGGCGCGGCGCCATGTTATAGTTCGCATCATAGGTATTTACCACAGCATATTCGGGGCCGAATACAAAAATTCCCCCTGCTGAGCCTCCCAGCGTGCTTTCGGCTGCGACAACCCGCTGCCCGTTTTTCGGATTGTCGAGGTCAACAGACCATACACCTTCATCGGATGCACCGTAGGTGGTTCCTGCAAGGTAGAGTAGGTTTCCCGCCAGGGCGCCGCCAACCGGATTTTTTCTGATGAAATCGACTCCCTGGATTCCCGGAGTGTTCGGGTCGAGATCGACAATCGTATCGGTGACCGGATCGATCTTGATGAGTACTCCCGTTCCGGCGGCGTACGCCTTCAGATCGTACCGCTGCAGGACGACATACACATATCCGCCGTAATAGTACCCCAGGTGCGCCTCCGGGGAGCCGTCCGCATCATTCCAGGCGGAAATATCGATCTCTCCGAGCTTGAAAGAAGCCGAGTTTGCCGCATCGAGATTCACCACCCAGATGGAAGGCTTGCCGTACCTTATCACATATCCTTTCAGGTATTTCGCTGTGGGCACGAATACCAGGTCATGGGGATTGGCGCCGGCGACGGTGCTGTACTGATAGAGGGGGGTTTTCAGGTTATCCATGTCCAGCTTGATGATGTTGGAGTTGTCTCCCCCCTCGATAATGTAGACATTCCGTCCGTACGTTTTGACATAGGAGTCCTGGAAATGGCCGAGGAGACCGTCGGAGAGCGTCCCCTTCCCGATATCATAACTGGCGGTGTTGCCGGATATGTAGTCTGATGTGGTCAAAATAATCTTTCCGGTCGTTCCGCCGAACGCGAGGCTTGCCAACCATAAAAAACCGATAATAATACCGATAATCCGCATGGTGATCTCCTTTGCTAAGGGTTATATAAACTTGATGTTGCTCGATAAGCTGTTTCTCGCAAAGTTCGCAAAGAAAGAATTCTTGAGCTAGTGTTTAAGTCAATGCAATAAAGTTGGATTCATATTCCCCCCTTAACAAGGGGGGATGCCAAAGGCAGGGGGGATTTCTTCTTCCCAGCGAATAAAGATCCCCCCGCCGCTTGAGCGGCGACCCCCTTTTTAAGGGGGTAAAAAAAAGAAACTCCAGCACCAGACATTATCTGATTGACTTTACACTAGTAGGAAAAATTCACATCTTGATCCCCTTTTTGTCTCATAAAAAATGGTTTGAGAAATGCTATGGGGTTTTCCCCTCTTTTGCTTGCAAGAGAGGGGACTATAGGGTGAGTTATCTTTCAAAACCCCCATTCCGCCGTGCTGGAAAGCGACCTCCCCGGGAGCGGCATTCCCTGGGTGTCGAAAGTATGCACATCGGTCACGTTTTTTATATCGAACGACATTTTCACCCGCAGTTTGTCGAAGGGTACAGTGATCCCGATATCGTGCATCGTCCTCCCCGGATAGAGCTTGTGGGGCTGGTTCGCACGGTCAAGGTAGTACGCCCCCTTGTGGTTCATAAACCAGAAGGGAACGAGCCGCCCGAGTGCATACTTCATTTTCAGGCTCCCGTAATCCCCCGGCCGGTTGGGAAGCTCCTTGTCCCGATAAATCCGGTTCGTTTCCCCGGTTACCCTCGATTTCTGAAAGGTCCAGTTCCCCGAACAGGAAAGATGATTTCCCGCCCGGCCGCTGAAAACCAGCTCAGTTCCCCTCACCCATGATTTGGCGACATTTGCCGGAAAGAGAAATCCCGCATCGTTCGTGTACCACTGGATCAAATCCTGATAACGGTTCTGAAACCAGGCGTATTCCAGGGAGAAACCGAGGGGAAGACGGTTATTTTCATAGGAAGATTTCATCCCGGAATCCCACCGTTCGGCGCGTTCCGGACGGAGAGCCGGATTGGAGACGGTGGTTCCACGGTCCCCGAAGAGCTCGTAGAAACCGGGGGCCCTCCCCACATCACCATAGTTTGCCGAGACGGAAAGATTTTTAGAGAGCGCGAACCGTACGCCCCCCTGGCTGCTGGTCAGAAGGATGAGCGAAGATTTCGGGGTCACAGGATTCGTCGATGAAGGCTGCCCCTCGAACGTGCTGTGAAAACGCTCTCTCTGGATAGTAGAGGTAACAACGAGCCTTTCCCGGATGAACCGGAGCGAGGCGTCAAGGGTCAAGGAGTAGTGCTCACGGTCGCAGGAGAGGGGAATGGTCCTTTGCAGGCGCTGCTCCGGGCGGTATGACTCATGGTCGGCGCCCGGTGTCAGGGTAAAAGCGCCGCGGCCGCCCGCACGGTACAGGAAGGGAATGTTGAACCGGACTGTATTCGTGCGGTAGAAATTATCCTGGGAGCCCCATCCTACAGTATTTGAAAGGTCGGAGTAATGTTCCCGGGTATAGATGTGATAGAGATTCGGTTCGGCTTCCAGACGGTCATGGAAAAAGCGGCCCAGGGTAAACCGGGCCTGAAAGAGATTACGGGTAGTCGCCAGCCATGCACCGGAGTTCTGGACGATGTCCCTGCCGGGGAGTTCCTTACGGTTGGAGAGAAGATGTTCGGAGAGATCAAGGATTATATCGGCGCCAATCAAAGCGCGGTACTTGCCCATGAGATTTCCTTCACGGAATCCGTCGTTTTTACGCACTGTCCAGTAGTCGTCATCTGGATTATATGCAGTGCCGTTGTCGCTCTTGAACTGAAAGGCATTGTTCGAGGAGGAAAATCCGCCGGAAAGAAGCATCTGACCCTTGCCGGCCGGAAATTGCCCGAGCGAGTGAACGGTCATTGTATTGAACGAGCCGTATCCCACACTGAAATTCCGGTTGCTCGTGAGAAAATCCCGGGTCCGGATATTGATCACCCCGCCGGCAGCGCTGCCGCCGAACTGGGCAGGGGCGCCGCTCCGCCAGACTTCCACCTGCTCGGTCTGGGAAAGGGGAATGGTGGAGAGGTTCACCGCGCCGCCGTTAGCCTCGTTCAGGAGCATACCGTCGATGTAGACCTGAACCTGCTGGGAATTGGAGCCTCGGAGAGATACTTCGGTATAATCTCCCAGGCCTCCCATGGTCTGGATACCTGCGCCCGGCGTTTCCATGATCACATCGGCCACTGTTTTGGCCCGATCCTCGAATTCCGCCCGCTTCACCACCGCAATCATCGCCGGTTTGTTCGCGGCTGCTTCGCTTTCTTCCGCGGGGCGGGAAACCACCACCACTTCGTCGGATTCGTATACCCGCTCCTTCATGACCACCGCCAGGGGTTTCGGGTCAGCGAGAGGAAGCCGGATATTCAGACGATAGTCCTCCAATCCCAGCCGGGACATGACGACCAGGAGGGTGTATTTCCCGGCCGGCACCTTCTCAAAGCGGAATAAACCCGCTGTGTCGGTGGTATCCTTCATCGCCCCCGGTATAAGAGTCACGAGAGCGCCGGGGATGGCAGTTCCGGTCCTGTCGGTAACCTTCCCTTCCAAAGAATAACGCGGCTCTTCCGAAAACAGGGAACCTGCGCATACAGAAGCGAGTATAAATATCGAAAGTACAATGCAATAAAGGGTATTTCTGAATTGAAAAAGCACCATGAACTCCCCTTAGGCAAAAAAAATCCCCGGTCCTTGATCAGGAACCGGGGTGCCGTTTATCACCTTGGAAAGGGGACACTCCTCATAAACCCGAAGGAGTTGTCCACTCTGGAAAGAGTAGAGGGTCGGTCTTCTGGCTTCCGGGTCATTCCGACTGCCCAGCCTTCCCATCGTAACGACAGTGGCATTCATTCGGCAGCAGTCGCCGGTTACAGCGGCGGGTCCGCAGCGGATTTGCACCGCTTTCCCAAATGCTTTCTTTTTTGAAAGCAAACCCGGTAACAAAATACTATAAAAAAAAGTTTGAGTCAATAGAATTAATGTTTTTATCAGAAATTCCTTGGAGATTCTCTGTCAATTATGCTATTATGCAAAGCTGTAAGAGCGATTATATAATGATGCATGGCGTTGCTGCAAAGCCTGAGTTGGAGGGAATCAGAGGTAATGAAGGTGAGATAAAGACTTTGCTCTCTTGATATTTTTAATAAAAGAAATCCGGTTATGTCATTTGGTAAGTATTTTTGAAAATATTGCTCTGTGATTGCACGTTTAGATCCTGAAACGAGTTCAGGATGACACGTGTCATGCCGAACTTGTTTCGGCATCTACATATATGATCATGAACCTTATCTAACCCGGATTATTCATAAAATGTTTTTTCACATTTCATTAAAGGGATTGATCCCCTCTGCCTGTCGGCATCTCCCCTTGTTAAGGGGAGAATTCGCCACAAGCATTTTTTATCTTTCATTTTTTCTACCCCCTTCGATA
>JAUYCD010000026.1 GCA_030692375.1 Candidatus Latescibacter sp.
ATGTATCAATCATCCGCGTTCTTGTGTTTCTTGTAAATCACACTTCAAGGTGACCGAAACACCATTTTGAAAGTTTAATACATGGCCATTTTCACAATTCTCAGGCAGCAAAAAAAAATTTATGAATAATCCGGGTTAGAAAACAATCCAAAGCCCAAAGAAAAAATTGTCTGAACCGCGGATGGGCGGGATGAAAGATAGTTTTCAGGCAATGGGGATTAGTTTATTCCGGCAGACCGACTTTTTTCACTAGGGCATGAAATCGCGGGTCATCATGCAAGCTGTCAAATACTTGGTATAACTTCAACAATACTAATTGGGGTTCGCGTTCTAAAAATGCCTTTTCAAGGTGCGTAAATGCTTGGTCTTTATCATCGAGCCCTGCAAAAACAAAAGCTTTATAATATGGAGAAACATATCGCTCTTCCGATAATTTCTCCAACTGCTTGAGTAATTCAAAAGCCTTATCTTTCTGTCTGGCCATCGCACATGCGTATCCAAGAATGCCTACTAAAAACGGACTGCTGGCGGAAACGGTCTTTGCGGTATCGAAAGAAGCAATTGCTTTATCCCATTTCTTTTCTCCACTAAAATTAAGACCCAACATCACATGCGCTAAAAGAAATTGCGGGTCCATTTCTAACGATCTTTGATAGTGTTCATAAGCTTCTCTGTACCGCCGGGCTAACGTATATATCATACCTACACTTGTGATATGAAGCACCGATAGAGGGTCCAGTTGTCGAGCCCGTTGAACCTCTGCAATCGCTTCATCGAATTTTCCCATACACATAAAAAACATAGAATACTGTTGGTGAGCTGCTGCATAATTTGGATTCAATTCAAGAGCGCGCTTGTGTTCTTTTCCCGACCCAGAGAAATCCCACGCATAATGTATTTTATACATGGCGGATGAATAATGAGCTTCAGCAATCAAATCGTCAAGTTCTAGAGCTATTTCAAAGTTTGTTTTTGCTTGAGAGTAAGCTTCTCTGGGGTGCATATAACCATACCACCCTATATGATTATAACAGTCTGCTATTCCCGCATATGCAAGCGCATAATGGGGGTCTTTTTCTATCGCCTGCCGAAAGCACTCAATCCCTTTTTTCAGCCCCGCCTCATGCCGTTTATTATAAAAATATCGCCCTTTTAAATACAATTCGTATGCTTCGGGATCAACCGTATGTCGCTTCACCACGTTCGTTTCTTCCGCCTTTAAAAGCCTGACTTTCAATTCCCTTACAATCGCCAGCGATATTTCATCCTGAATGGCGAACACATCCTCCAATGTCCGGTCGAACCGCTCAGACCACAGGTGATACCCGTCTGCGACGGTGATAAGCTGGGCAGTAATGCGGAGCCGGTTCCCGGCTTTGCGGACACTTCCTTCCAGTACATGCGCGACATCTAGCTTGCGGCCGATCTCCCGCACATCAATGTCCTTGCCCTTAAATGAAAACGCTGAGGTGCGGGCAACCACATGAAGACTCTCTACATGGGTCAAGGCGTTGATGATCTCTTCGGCCATGCCTTCACAAAAATATTCCTGTTCGGGATCGGCGCTCATGTTCACAAAAGGGAGAACTGCGATAGACTGCTTTTGCATAGACTTCTTCTCATGCTCTCTGGATACTTCAGGAATTGACACATAGTCCGTAGTCCGAACGAACAGCTCTTTTTCCTCCTCCGCAAGCCGCGTTTCTTTTCGAGCCGGGACATTCAGCCCCTTCTTCAGGGCGCTGTCCACCTGCTGCTGCATCCGATCTTTCGGCGGGAACTCGAACGAATCGAGGGAGAACTGCGCCTCGGCGTCCACGCTCGTGTAAACCGGGGAGCCTTTCGTGACTCCGTTCAGCACCATGAGGCCCTGTATGTGGGCGACGCCTTTCACCTTTTCCTTCTGTTCGGCGTCGGTTGTGGCGCGGCCGTAGATGAGGAACGGCGAGAGGGTGAGAATCCCGGTATACTCCGGGTTCCAGATGAATGGGATACCGGGGGGAAGTGGAGTTGACGGCGCGACTGTGTACCGTGCGAAGTTGTGCGATGAACCACGGCAGATATTGACCGCCTGCTTCGTTCCCGGAGATGGCGGTTCGTAGTCGTCCTCCACCTCCGCGAAAGCGAGAGGATAGCGGGAAAGGAAGGAGAACTGCTCCATGACCGCGAACAGGTTCTCTTCCTGCAGTTCCACGAAGTGCTTGAGCGCGAGCGCTTCGTAGTATTCCGCGTGCCCGATTTCCACATTCCGGCTGTGGATGAGCGGCTGGATTTTTTTCTCAAGAAGTTCGCGGTCGATTTCCGCGAATTCTGGGACGAAGGGATTTCGCCATGACTTCCCGGATTCGGCGAGGAGCCGCATGAGCGCGCCGTACCAGGTCCCGAAGCTGGGCTTTTTCCCTCCGAGCCACTCCTGACGGAGCCAGTTCAGGACTGTTTCATCAGCATCGGGAGCGGTAGCGTAGTCGCAGGCGGCGGCTATGGCGGTGTAGCGTATGGTTGACTGGGCGGTGGCGACAAGCTGTAAAGAGCGGAGGGCGTAATTCTTGCTGGAGGAGCGGGCGTAGTGGGTGAACACAGCCGAAACCGGGAAGGGCAGTTCGGCCTGGTAGCGCTGCTCATTGAGGAAGCGCTGCGCCTCGTTTTCGTTCATGGCATACCCTCCCAAATTAACCCCGCTCGTACTTCTATGAGCGGGGACCCCGCAAAGGATGGAGAATACCAGGTGAGAAAACCGTACTTAATGTAGGGGTTTAGCATGCTGAACCCCTACAATAATATATGAGTATCTTGATGGAATGCAAGATGTAAAAAAAGGAAAGAAAGAGCGAATTTCTTGGGGCGGGTTCTCTTCCCATCCCGTTCATCCTTCTATCCGGGGCATCCATGGTTCAGACGATGTAAATGAGGGTGGTTGACCAATAGTCAAATATGCGGTACGATAATAGTGCCGAATTGTGATTTTTCCTATCAAAAGGAAAACACAATTGACCGTCAGACTGAAATAAAGGTTTTGCGGTTTTTTTTATTGCTCACCAGGCCTGATTCGGCAGTACTTTCCGAGAGAGGTGGACATGCGAGAGGCTATAAAGGAGGAAATAGCTTTCGTCATGAAGCGATTAAACCACCAGCCACGAAAAACGCTTGCATTCAAGCCGGCTCATGTTATATTTATAACATATTTGATATATTTGTAAAAAACGAATCAAACGGATTAGCCCGTGTTACACTTGGAAGTTGAAACCGCGAGAGTATCCAGAGACAGAATTCACGCCACAGTGGCGTCCTCGCGGCGAGAAGATGCGGGACAACGGAAAAAGAGGTATGCGATGGGAGACAAAGGCAAGAAGGATAAGGACAAGAGTCAGAAACAGAAGAAAAATAAAGAGGAACAAAAGAAAAAAAAGGAGCAGGAGAAGCAACCGAGCGGAATCCCCTGGCAGAGGGGCAAGTAATGACTATTGCATTACGATATGAATGAGGGGAATGTCGGTTTCATTGTTATTTCGAGAAATTAAACCATTTAAATTTGTGATGAATAATTATGTCAAAACTCTCTATAAATACCTTTTCACGCGAAAATGCCACGCTCGAAAGATATCTTCATGAAATTGGGAATGAGGTTCTCGTTACAAAAGATAAAGAAGTTGAGTTGGCACGTGAGATACGAAACGGTTCCCTCAAAGCCCTGGATACCTTAATAAAAGCAAATCTTCGTTTTGTTGTGAGCGTAGCCAAGGGATATCAGAATCAAGGCATGTCATTATGCGACTTAATCAATGAAGGAAACCTGGGTCTTATTAAAGCAGCGAAGCGGTTCGATGAAACCAAAGGTTTCAAATTTATCTCGTACGCTGTTTGGTGGATACGACAGGCTATTCTGTCAGGTCTAGCTGAACAGTCGCGTATTGTCAGGCTCCCGCTGAACAGAGTCGGTGCATTACACAAGATCGGCAAAACATCGAAAAGTCTTGAACAGGAATTCGGACGTGAACCAACAGCAAACGAAATAGCTGACGAGCTTGGAATGAGCCCGCACGAGGTCGTGGACAATCTCAATATATCGTCCCGGCACCTTTCACTGGACGCGCCTTTCAACGATGGCGAGGACAATAAGTTACTCGATGTACTTTATGATAAATACCAGCCCTCTCCAGATGAGAAGACCATGGAATATTCGCTCAAACTGGAGATAGAGAAGGCGCTTTCAACGCTGACCGACCGCGAGGCGGAAGTGATCAGGCTGTATTTCGGTATCAACCGCGACAATCCTTTAACACTTGAGGATATCGGCAATATATTCAAGCTAACGCGCGAGCGTGTGCGTCAGATTAAAGAGAAGGCATTGAATCGTCTCAGGCATCAGAGCAGAAGTAAAAAATTAAGAACATTTTTAACTGATCTCGTCCCCGAACATTGATCCTGATGGTATGTTAGTAAACGGATCATAGTTTTTCCAACGGTTGATGTTCTAAAAATACCCTGCGATTATGAATTCTCATTAAAATTCAGATTGCCGTGTTCCAAAATCCGGAGAAGCAGATCGAACAAAGCCCGGACGCCACCATCCACCTGTTCTAGGGGGAATAGTGCCGAATTGTGATTTTTTCCGTAGGGGAAAACACAATTGACCGCCAGACCAAAACAAGGTTTGGCGGTTTTTTTATGCAGTCAGCGAACCTATCAGTAAATATTCGAAATATTTTAAAAAATAACTTGCTTGAAGTGTTTGAATGTAACATCATGAACTTGACAACAAAAATACCGGGAGTTGTTAGCCCCCATGATTTTGATATGGGGAATGTCTGTTGAGAACATACACCCGTATTCCGTGTACAGTGGAGGGAAAGGCCATGAAAAAACTCTTATTGATTCTCCTGTCCATCTTTTTCACAATTTCGACTTCTAGTGCGGGGTATGGCGCAGCTGAAATCTCAGGAACTATTCACTACACGGGCGCCCAGACCGGCAAGACAGTTGTGGCCGCCTTTACCAGTCCTGACTTTCAGCATGACCCAACAGCCATAATTGAATTGGATTCTCCGGGCAGCTATACAATTTTAGGGCTTGCCGATGGGATGTATTATATCGCTTCGATTCTGTCAACTCCAACTCAAGGTGGTACTCAGGGTGAATATGATATACAGAAGACCGATCCCTGGGGTATCTACGGAACATGGGGGAATCCCACCCCTGTTACGATAACAGGCGGGAAGGGTGTATCCGGTGTGGGTATCACCCTGATTGACGGCACCGAAGAAAATCCCAATCCTTTCTACGAGGAGGAGGAACTATATTCTGCAGCATCGAATTCACAAAACTGGAATTGGCCTGATGGAAAGCATTATATGGTCCAATTTGAAGTCGATGATGAGGATCATAAAGCGACCTCGGTAAAGATTACCGGTCCCGGGATCACCGGCTCCTTAATGCTCGATTATGATAATAATGAAAAGCGTTGGAATTCATGGCGCACAAATAAGAGTTTGGACTTCGGCAGCAGCCCGCCGACTCCACCGCTTATCTATACATTCACTATTGTTGACCCTGAATCTACAACGGTGAAAACCGATGTAGTGGAAAGTTTTGTAAGCGTTTATGCTACCAACCTTTCACCATCAAAAGGAGAGACGATAACAGGTCCGCTGATCTTTTCCTGGAGAGGGGTCGGTCTAGACTACTATACCTATTCGGTTGAACTTCATGATGTGCAAGGAAACAATGTATGAGATTCTGACGACTTGATAACGACATCCGTACGATATGATGGACCGGCTCTGAAACGCGATGCGGAATACTCCTACTGGGTAGAAGTAGGGGATGAGTACGGAAATTCATCTTTTAATATGGAGAGCTTTGTATATCATACCGTCGGAACCGGTTCAATCTCCGGGAATATTTCTTACACGGGCGCCCAGACCGGCAAGACAGTTGTGGCCGCCTTTACCAGTCCAGACTTTCAGCATGACCCAACAGCCATAATTGAATTGGATTCTCCAGGAGCCTATACCATTTCAGGTCTCATCGATGCAACATATTATGTAGTTTCTGTTCTGTCAAATCCAGTTCAGGGTGATGATCAAGGTGAATATGATGTACAGAAGACCGATCCTTGGGGAGTATACGGGACGTGGGGAAATCTCACCCCTGTTACCATAACCGGCGGGAATGGTATATCCGGTATAAATATTACCCTGGTTGACGGCACCGAAGACCATCCCAATCCTTTCTACGAGGAGGAGGAACTATATTCTGCAGAATCGAAGTCACATAACTGGCAGTACGGAAAGCATTATTTTGTCGATTTTGAAGTTGGGGATTCAGATCATAAAGCGGCCTCGGTAGAGGTTACCGGTCCCGGGATCACCGGCTCCTTAATGCTCGATTATGATAATAATGAAAAGCGTTGGAATTCATGGTACAAAAGTAAGAGTTTGGACTTAGGCAGCAGCCCGCCGACTCCACCACTGACCTATACATTCACTATCGTAGACCCTGATTCTACAACGGTGAAAACCGATGTGGTGGAAAGTTTTGTAAGCGTATATGCTACCAATCTTTCACCATCAAAAGGAGATACGATAACCGGTTCGCTTATCTTTTCATGGAGAGGGGTCGGTTTAGGCTACACCTATTCGGTTGAACTTCATGATGCGCAAGGGAACCAGGTATGGGATTCTGACGACTTGAGAACGACATCCGTACGGTATGATGGACCTGCCCTGATACGCGATGCGGAATACTCCTACTGGGTCAAAGTGCAGGATGCATACGGGAATTCATCATATGCTGATCAGAGCTTTGTATATCATGCCTCCGGAACCGGGATTACTCTCCATCCTTCAGTTTTTTCTCTTTCCCAGAATTTCCCGAACCCATTCAATCCAGTTACTACGATTGAGTTTTCTGTTCCTCGCTCAGAATTCGTTACCCTGAGAGTGTTTAATACACTCGGGGAAGAGGTTGCAAGACTGGTCGACGGGAAAGTCACTTCAGGGAGTCATACGATTGCGTGGAATGCTTCCGGCTTCGCAAGCGGTTTATATTTCTATCGGTTGGAAGCAGGCTCAAAAATACTTACGAAGAAACTCCTCCTGCTGAAATAATGAATCCACCTTTAAAGAAGGTAGCAGTCTATTGATAAACCGCCAAACATGATGTTTGGCGGTTTTTTGGGGGGGAAATTTCTGTTGACAAACCCGAATCTTTATACTATCACCGCAGCAGGTTCACCTTTCACTAGATACATGAACTTTTTTTAATTTTATACTCTCCAATAACTCAAAGTAATAAAACCATTTACCTCCATTTCATTCGTTTCCTCTATCCCATTCATCCTTCCATCCCGCCCATCCGAGGTTCAGACAATCTATTTGCATTACATCTTGAACCGCTCGCCCAAATAGATTTTCCGGGCGTCCGGATCGTTTGCCAGAAATTCTGAAGAGCCCGTGGTGAGTATGGTGCCTTCCGCAATGATATAAGCCCGGTCGGTGATTTCAAGGGTCTCGCGGACATTGTGGTCGGTGATCAGGATGCCAAGTCCTTTCCGCCTCAGACTGGCCACGATGTTCTGAATGTCCTCGACCGCGATGGGATCGATCCCGGGCGAAGGGTTCATCGAGGAGGATGAATTTAGGCTGAGTTACCAGGGCGCGGGCTATCTCGACTCTCCTCCGCTCCCCCCCGGAGAGGGTGTATGCTTCGCTTTTACGGATGTGGGCGACTCCAAGCTCTTCGAGAAGCTGGTTAAGCCTTTCTTTCCGCTCACGGCGATTGTATCTCATGGTCTGCAGGATGGCCATGATGAAAGATATTTTTCAGGCAAAGGGGGTGAGTTTTTTATTACTGTAAATCTTCAAAAAAGCAGTGGCTGCTTTCGTCACACGAGGAATTTATACCGCCGTGTTCCAGAATCCCTAGAAGCAGAACGAGCAAAGCACGGACGCCAACATTCACCTGCTTGAAGGGGATTGACGTATAGTCAACTCGGAGGTACGATAATAGTGCCGGATTGTGATTTTTCCTGTATGGGAAAACACAAGCGACCGCCAAACTGAAACAAGGTTTGGCGGTTTTTTTTAAAATTTTAGCCTTATTGAAAAAAGTTATTGACATACGTGTTTTAATTTAAAATATTATAGAGACCGACCGGTTGGTCTCTTTAAACTGAAGAGAAATGCCTATGAAAACCAGAAAAACGAACACAAAAAAGCGAGTACTTGATGGGGCGACACGTCTCATTCATACGAAAGGATTTCGTGCTACCAGCGTCGGGGAGATTATCTCTGCAGCGGGGATAAGAAAGGGTGGTTTATACCATCATTTCCTGAGCAAAGACCAAATCGGTTTGGAAGTGCTGGAGTGTATGAAACGGAAGTTCATGGAGTTTCTTGAGGAGACTTTATCCGGCAACCAACCTGGTGAAGCGCTCGAGTTTTTTTTTAATTCTGTACTTTTGAAACATAAGGAAGCCGGATTTGTGGGTGGCTGCATCTTTGGGAACATGGCTTTGGAAATGGCGGATGACAATAAAATTTTCGCTGAGACAACGGCACGGGTTTTTTCCAACTGGATACAGAAAATTGAAAATGTTGTCCATGCTGCACAGGAAAATTCGCAGGTACGGAGAGATATTCCTGCCCGGTTGCTTGCTCAACACATCGTCATGGCAATCGAAGGTGGGATCATGTTGTCAAGATTAACCAAAGATGAAACCCCGTTAAAGGAGTGCTTGGAGTTGTTGAGAAAAATGCTTCAGCTTCAATTGTCCGTGAATTCTGGTTTAAATTCGCAGGAGAAGTCATGATGAGAAAGAGAACAGTGAATGCAGGTCTGATGTTGGTGGTCGCGGTGGTTACGGACTTTGGATTTCCCACCGCATCCCTATCCCAGGAAATTATGAATACGAAGGATAATTTCATTGTGTATGAGGCGAACGGGCCGCGGTCGTTCATCCTTTCGCGGGCGAGAGGTAACTTTGTGGCCTTGCATTTTCTCCTGAAGACGACCTGTCCATACTGCATGAAACATACTTACGAGTATGCCGTGCGTGCGCACGAAGTTCCCGGCGTGCACCACGTGTTCCTCAAGCCCGACACGGACGAGGAAATCAAGGCTTGGAGCGGCCTGATGGATGCCAGCTACGCGGTAAAAACCGATTCCTCCTGTTATGTCCCGCCGATCATCTACCGCGATCCCGACGCCGCTCTTGCAATAGTATTCGCCATACCGACCGGGTATGCGTTCCATAACCAGGTTGTGAATTACCCGGCCCTTGTCATTCTGGACCCGTACGGGAAGGAAGTGTTCCGTTATGTGGGGAAAAGCAACGCTGACAGATATACATTCGACCAATTCATCACAAAAATGACCGAGTTGAGAAAGCAGGCGCAAAGCAAGTGACATGGGCTGAAACGGCCGGCTTTCCCAGTGGAAACCGCCGGAGCAATATATCACTAAATATATTATAATTGTAATATATCTTGATTTCACCCGGAGGATACGATGAACAGCCACAATCGACGCGATTTTCTCAAATGGGGGGCCGCCGGCGCCGGCATGATACCACTCGGCCCCGTCCTTCCCGTGGAAGCATTGGAGCGTGAGGAGCAGATGAAACACTCGGAAGACCACCATCAAGGTGTCCTCCTGGAACCGGAGCACACCGCCATTTTGGCGCGGGGAATACAGGAATTGGGCAACATGACAAAGGGACTGCGGTTGCAACCCCTCCGGTCGGATACCTATCCGAATCCTTTAACCGGCCTCTTCTACACAGAAATTCCTGACCCGGAGCAGGTCCGGCGTGATGCCGAGGCGACGCTCGAAACAAACCCGATGGATTCCCTCGACCGGGTGCTCGTTCTTCTGGAATTGTACGCATGCAATCAGTCCGATATCGGAACACTGGTCCCGGATGACATGCGGTTTGTCGGGGACGCTTTCAACTCAAAGCGTATGAACGGATGGATCGCCGTCCTGGGAAACACGAATACCGAAACCCTGGAATCACACCTGAACGAAAAATGGCAGTTCCGTTTCTTCCGGAGCAAAAATTCCGCCGTCGGGGTGTATGCGCTTCTCAATATGCTGGTCCGGTATGCCCATGTGTATGGGAGGACAAGATGCGGCGCAGGCCACGACCACTTCATGGATCACCAGCATCCGGGAGAGCCGCTCGACCTTCATGGCATGACCCATTTCATCGACGAGCACTGCCCCGGATTGCTCGTCTGCTCCGGCGAACTGAGCGATCTCGAACTGGCTCTTTCTCTCGCGACGATGCGGATGGGGGTCCCGGCAATCGTACCGTCTAACTATCCCTTTCCGCTCGGCAAGGTCATCCAGGCCGACCGGTTGGAAGACATCCGCAATTCGGCGGTGCTCTTTCCAAATATCCGACGGCTGCTCGATGTTCCGGAGATTCCGGCCCTGCCCGACTTCTGCGATCCCTCCAACCGGAGCCGGGAATTCGATACGAGCGCGGTCTGGGGCGACACTGCGGAGAGCTTCTACATTCTCCGGAAAGGAAAAGTGGAAAAGACCGGATTCGAGGTCATCGGCGTCCCCGGCGGCCCACTTGGAATCGTGGTGACCGTGGAAGGAGAGCCTCTGGACGCTTTCGATTGCCGTTACATCGAACGGACCATCGTGTCTAGTCTGTCCCAAGTCCCGGGAGTGAAAGCCGCCTTTACGGGAGACCGGTTGAAAGTTTCCCTTTCCAAAGAAGCGAAATTGCAACCCGGAAGGATCGGCGAGACACTGATCGCCGCTGCGCTTCACGAGTTCCCCCGGTTGAAAATGGTCCACACCGCGATCATTTTCGACCATGAAAAGTTGAGGGCGCGGGCTGAATCCGTTGTCGAAGAAAAGAATCGCCGGGAGAGAGAAGCCGCCGAGACAACCGAGGAAACCATGGAGATGTTCTATTCCTGCACGGGATGCTCGCCCTTCGCCCCGAACCACATGTGTGTCCTGACTCCCCAGCGGTCGCCGCAATGCGGACGGCCGTACGAGATGATCAAAACCGGCGCACTCTATGGTTTCGATGACATGACAAACATTCATCACAGCATCCAGCACCGTCACCTCAATTCATTCCAGGTGTTTCCGAAAGGGATATGCCTCGACCCGATGAAAGGGGAATGGTCAGGTGCCAACGAGCAGATACAGCGGCTCACCTTTGGCCGCACACGGCGGGTTCTCCTCCACACCCTGCAAGACAACCCTCACACGGGGTGCGGGTGCTTCAACCTGATCCTGTTCGAGACCGACAAGCCGCGCAAGGGAATCGGCATTATGGACCGGGCTTTCAAAGGCGCCTGCCCGGACGGCCGCGTGTGGAAGGACCTTCACTATGCCCTGGGCGGGAAACAGGCCCCCGGATTTGCAGGGGCATCATACCCGTACCTCGTTTCTAAAAAATTCCTGCAGGGTGACGGCGGCTGGAAAAGCGTGGTATGGGTCAGCCCGAATGTGGCTAAAACGGTGGATGTAATCATTCCCGATACGGTGATGGTTGGATGATATCACAAAATGGTTCATTAAACTGATGAGAAGCGAACCAACGCCCAGGGTGCCGAAATTCCTCTGGGCTATTGATGAGCGCAAATGCCTGAATAACAATGAAATACAAACCTTGCGAGCAGCCTGCAACAGGGCCAGACTGCATGGTGTGCGTCATGGTAAATTCACAAGGATCGAGAGAGAAACGCTGATGTTTCACATACTCCTGTACACTTCTTCAAGCGCCGGGGCAATTCTGGCGAACACCTTCTCGTACCACTCCCTGTATTCCTAGTGGCGGCCTGATCCGGCAGTACTTTCCGAAAGGGAGGGACCTGCGCGAGGACAGCATTTTCATTTCCGTCCGTAGTATTCCTGGAGTGATACAGGAACATACATCTCGCTTATTATTCCCTCGATTCCTTCCACACTCGCTTTTGCAGCCTCAATTGTCGTAACATAGGGGATTCTTCGTTGTATTGCCGCCATGCGTATAAAGCTATCATCATCCGTGCTGTCCTCACCAAGAGGTGTATTGATGATGAGGTGTATATCACCATTTATAATAGCATCGAGGATATGCGGTCGTTCCTCGCTGAGTTTGTTGATTTTATTATTCTGCACGTTGTTCGAGTCAAGGAAACGGCTTGTATTTTCCGTTGCAAGAATGGTGAATCCCAAAGTCTCAAGTTTGCGGGCTATCGGCGCCATAGCTTTTTTATCCATGTCGTTCACGGTTATAAGGACGTTGCCCGAGGTCGGCAACTTGGAACCGACGGATAGCTGTGCCTTGTAGAAGGCAAGACCGAACGAGTCTGCGATACCCATGACCTCACCTGTCGCCCTCATCTCAGGACCGAGAAGGGGATCCACTTCCGGAAACATAATGAAGGGGAAGACCGCTTCCTTTACACCGACATAGGTAACTTCTCTTTTCCGCAACTTGGGAAAGTCCTTAATCTTTTTCCCAAGCATAAGTTTCGTGGCTATCCGTGCCATGTTGATGTTCAGTATCTTTGATACAATCGGAACAGTCCGTGAAGCCCGCGGATTAGCCTCGAGAATGTAAACGATATCATTGCATACCGCGAACTGGATATTGATGATGCCCACGACATTCAGTTCCCTGGCTATTTGCTCTGTGTAACGCTCAACTGTTTCGAGATGGTCTTGATGTATCGTTCTCGATGGCAGTACACAGGCTGAATCTCCCGAATGAATGCCGGCACGTTCAATGTGTTCCATGACCGCGCCCACAAAGACCTCTTCCCCGTCGGAAAGCGCATCCACCTCTATCTCCACTGCCTCTTCCAGGAAACGGTCTATCAACATCGGATATTCAGGAGTGATGTGGATAGCTTCTTTAGTATACTTCCTCAGCATATCTTCGGTGTAAACTATCTTCATCCCCCTGCCACCGAGGACAAATGAGGGACGGACCATCAGGGGGTATCCGATTTTTTCCGCGATGGCAAGAGACTCTTCAAGCGACCGGGCGGCGCCGCTTTCTGGCTGGTTGATGCCAAGTGTAATCATGCGCTCGCGGAAGTATTCCCGGTCCTCGGCAAGGCGTATGCTTTCCGGGGATGTTCCCAGTATCCTAACGCCATTGTCTTTCAGTTCCTGGGCAATATTGAGCGGGGTTTGCCCACCGAATTGAACGATAATACCATCGGGGCTCTCTTTCTCGTAAATGGCAAGTACATCCTCGACAGTAAGCGGTTCGAAATACAGCTTGTCAGAAGTGTCATAATCGGTTGAGACTGTTTCCGGATTGCAATTGACCATGATCGTTTCTATGTTTTCCTCGCGGAGAGCGAGCGCTGCATGGACACAGGTATAATCGAACTCGATACCCTGCCCTATTCTGTTGGGCCCACCCCCGAGGATCATTATTTTACGTTTTTTCGATACAGGAACTTCATCTGCTCCGCCGGAATAGGATGAATAGTAGTACGCCGCATTATCGACTCCACTGACGGGGACTGCGTGATAGGTCGCTCTCTTGCCCAAAGTGATTCTTCGTTCACGCACCTCTTTCTCACATACGCCGAACATCCTGGCGAGATACTTGTCAGAAAAATTATAGTCCTTAGCCTTGACCAGCATTGCATCGGGTAGAGCCATCCAATCATATTCCGCAAGGCTCTCTTCAAAACGAACCATTTCAAGCATCTCCGAAATGAACCACCGCCCGATATGGGTCATCTGGTACATTTCATCAACACTCATTCCCTTGCGGAGGGCTTCGTACATCAGGAAAACCCTTTTGCTGGAGGGCATATAGAGACGGGTTTTCAACTCGTCGAGCGAGAGTTCCCTGAACTCTTTGTCATACCCGAGTCCATACTTGTTGATTTCCAACGAGCGTATCGACTTTTGGAAAGCTTCTTTGAATGTTTTCCCGATGCTCATGACTTCTCCGACTGCTTTCATCTGTGTTCCAAGAATGTCTTGTGCTTGAGGGAATTTTTCAAATGCCCATCGGGCAAATTTCACCACAACGTAGTCTCCGCTCGGTTCGTACTTTTCGAGCGTTCCCTCCTTCCAGTAGGGGATTTCGTCCATGGTGACACCTATCGCAAGCTTTGAAGATATTCGGGCGATAGGGAAACCCGTCGCCTTTGAAGCAAGCGCCGAGGATCGTGAGGTCCGGGGATTGATCTCAATTACAACCAAGTGCCCGGTTTCCTTATGGTGGGCAAATTGAATGTTCGTCCCCCCGATGACACCGATGGCATCGACTATTTTATACGATATCTCCTGCATGCGTTTTTGGAGAGATTCCGGGACTGTCAACATGGGAGCCACACAAAAACTGTCGCCGGTATGAATCCCCATCGCATCGACATTCTCGATGAAACAGACAGTTATTTTCTGATTCTTGGCATCGCGGACGACTTCGAGTTCGAGTTCCTCCCAGCCAATGATAGCTTCCTCTATCAGAACCTGGGTAATCAAGCTGGCCGCAAGTCCCCTGGTCGCTATGGTCTGCACTTCCTTGATATTATATGCGATGCCGCCGCCGGTGCCGCCGAGTGTGTATGCGGGGCGAATCACGACAGGGCATGTCAGTTCCTCGGCGATAGCCGCCGCTTCTTCAACTGTCGTACATGCCCTGGAACGAGGAACCGGGATACCCAGTGCCGACATCGTTTTTTTGAAGGCAATCCGATCTTCGCCACGCTCGATGGCATCGGCTTTCACCCCGACAATTTCCACTCCATACCGCTCCAGTATCCCTCGCCGGGACAGTTCCGCTGCCAGATTCAGGCCTGTTTGGCCGCCGAGGTTCGGCAGCAAAGCGTCCGGACGCTCCTTTTCGATAATCTTTTCTAAACTCTCGGGAGTCAAAGGTTCGATGTATGTAATATCGGCAGTGCTGGGATCGGTCATGATGGTTGCAGGATTCGAATTGACCAGAACTATTTCGTACCCTTCTTCCCGTAACGCCTTGCATGCCTGAGTGCCAGAATAGTCGAATTCACAAGCCTGTCCAATAATAATTGGTCCTGATCCAATGATGAGAATCTTTTGTAAGTCAGATCGTTTCGGCATAGCTGTCCCTTTGAAGTAATTTTGATTGCTCCGAACGGAGCAATAATTTGGTTTTTTTCAAAATTAACCATTCCTGTTGTTTTGCACAACACAATTATATGCGTACCTCTAGTTTGTGAAAACAATAATATACGAAAACCCGGAGAAGCAGAACGAACAAAGTCCGGACGCCACAATCCACCTGTTTGAAGGGGATTGACAAATAGTCAAATAGGAGATACTATAATAGTGCCGAATTGTGATTTTTCCTGTAAGGGGAAAACGCAATCGACCGCCAGGCCGAAAATATAGGTTTTGCGGTTTATTAAAATTTGCTTGCTAAAATCTGGTTTATGCCATATAATGACGTTTGTTCTTGATAATCCTACATACTCCCATTGAATCCTCTGAAAATAATTGTATTATTATTAACATATATAATTCCAGACGACTTGTTTTGAAAAGTTTTTGATATCTTGCAGCTTGCTGCGAGATAATTCATTTTTCTGTATCTCATAATGTATGCTATATATTATTATCTATTTCTTATACTCTTTATTGACGTTGGAGGTGATGAATGGACTGGTATGATGAATGGTACTGGAAAAAAAAGTTTTGGTGGATCTTTGGAGGGATTATTCTTATTTCTACTATTTTCATAATATCTATATTACAAGAACAACCATTTCAAAAATATGATTTAGATCCCAGCTCTGATGATTTTAAAAATCCGGAACGTGGATTTTATGAATATGTTGTTCTTAAAGAAACTATTACTAATAATTATATTCGCTTATCGAGTTAACTCCGCATAGGTAATAGTGGAGGTATTCAGACAAGCAGTTAAGAGTCTGTCAGTAATCA
>JAUYCD010000027.1 GCA_030692375.1 Candidatus Latescibacter sp.
TTTCTCATCTCCTCTACCTCCTTCTGGGGAAATATTCCCACAAGGAAGTATACTATCATTCTTTAACGTATGCAAGCGAAATAGTATAACTTCAAGTTAAACCGGAAATCGCAGATCCGGGCGCCCTCCATGATGGTCTGAGTCCGCGCGAATTTTATCAGCGGGTTGAATCCCGCGATGAACGGCTCGTCGCGGCTGCAGGTGAGGCAGACGCCCAGTTCCTTAATCCCCAGCCTTTCGAACAGCTCGGCGTAGCGGCAGCGGGTCACATCGAAATTCAAGGTTCGTTCGTCCTCTTCAATGATACGGAATTCCAATGCGTCGTCTTCGGCCCATAACTCCCGCAGGACGCGGCCAAGCTCTTTCATGGAGTTTCCGCCGAATTTCTCCGCCATTTTTTGCCCTGCCGCAGCCGCATCCTCTCTGATCGCTTCTGCGGCCGTTTCCAACGCCTTGTCGCGGCCCACAACACCGGCGAATGCATGTATCAGGCGCGCGGCTATCGGCGCCTGGATCTCGCGGAGCATGAAATTGGTTATCACAGGTTCGGTTTGACCGGCTCCATCACCGTCCGGGGTATTCCTGTTTCCTTTGTCCATCTTTTTCTCCATAATAAAAAACACAACCTGCCTCGCCGGAATAAACCCGGCTTGGCGCTTCGGTCATGCATTTCACCGTGTTCCGGATAATCCCGCCTGAGGCATGACTTTTCCTGTCAGGTCGCGTTCCATGATCACGCTTTTCCCTTCAGAAATTTTTATATGCCCCGATGGCTCGCCTTTTTTCGCGAACGTAACCTGCACGGTCTTTGAGCCGGTTGTGAACTTAACACCCACAATGCTGTTATTTTCAATCAGAGCTGATTTGCCCGGAGATGCAATCGATGTATCGCATGCCTGTATAAGGTGAAGGAAAATATCCTCTTTCCGGGGAGCGCCGGGAGAAACCTCGATCCTCCAGTTTCCGAGCAATCCACCTCCATACTTGGATTTGACCATTTCGCTCACTTCCGGCGCAAGCTCCCAGTTCTTCCCGCAGGCCCAGAATTCCTTCCCCGATCCGCCTATTTTCGTCAGAACAGCGTTTTTCGGATAGATCGTGCTGCAGAAAAGACGTCCGTTCTCATGATCGGCTCTAAACTGTTTGCCATCCACCAGCGGCTCGTTCTGAGTGTGAAGAAGCCAGCTCTTTTTGTAATCGGCCTGAGTCGATACAACCCGGTCGCATATGACAAAATGATTCGGCATGATGAAGACATACTGACGGAGAGCAAACGTGCATTTTTCAGGAAGGTAACAGGGTGTGGCGTCGCCGGCAACATAAGTATAGTGGTCGTTTGTCTCAAACGCTACGCATTTGTCGCCGGTGGTTTTATTCATACCCCCGCAGCTTGTCTTCCCCTCGGGGCCGTCATATATCAATCCCCAGTATGTCGGGAACGGCTCCCCCGGCATATTGATCAGCATGCAGTTATGAGCCACTGTCTGGGAGTAATAGTGGCTGAGTTGGTAATCCGTGCTCTGACCCCGTGTACCGGTGTCGAGTGCAAGATATCCCTTTTTATAGATAATGAAATTGTTCTCATCGTACTGTTTGTGGCTCGGTACCTGAGAGCCGATGTTGAAAAGGCTGTACGTATCGTCCGGGCTGGTTCCCGAGCGCATAAATACCTGGCCGAGCGTCTCGAAATGGCGAGCCTTGAGGTCGGTGTCGACAGGTTTTCGCGGGGGCGGAGCTTTTTCAATGCTGGTGAGGAGAAAGGGATAGAAAAACCAGGTCCAGCTATATCTCTTGTCGCTTTCGGGGATAATTTCCCGTATGTATGCAGCGAGGCCGGCGCAGTCCGGTAAAGAGGTTCCGTAAAAGTCCATGAACTGGGATATATGCATATACAGATTGGATACCCACAAATCATTGCGATAGTGATAGACATCTCCCGAACCGAACTCACGGGGGTAGGGTCCCGGAATCCAGTTCCACATGATCCATACCGGAAAGTATGCCAGATAGGGCCAGTCAGCGGCAACATCGATACCCGTCGCTGATCGATACGTGTAGAGGTAATTGAACTGAGACCAGGGGTAATGAGCAATCGCATAAGTGGTCGTTGCCGATGCCAGGCCGCCGTCGTCTCCGGCGCATTTCCTGCGGTATTCGAACAGGTCCTGGTTGTACTTGTACCCCTGGCGGAGAAATTCAAGGGCAAGCACATCGTCGATGCCATCCTTAAGCGCAGCAACACCGGTGAACCAGATGAGATTGCGGTCGCCGTAAAATCCCGTAGTATGGTCGCTGTCGTTCAGGCGGTTGATCGGCGGTCTTTCCGGCCTGGGCTGAAGGCTGTCGATGTGCTTGAGAAAAGAACCCATGAGCGCTATGCGCTCCTGGGGAGTGAGATCGTTGTATATCCAGTCATACCCTGCGAGCCAATGAACGCGGCTTGTGGAATACCAATCGACAGCCATGCCCTTGCTAATGCATTCGTGATATGCCGCCACGCTTACCAGGAGCATTTTCTTTGTCTTTTCAAGGTACTTCCTGTCGCCTGACACGAGATACACGAACGCTGTCTGTCCTGCCTGTGTCCCCCATTCAACCGGTCTCGGCAGCTTGACAGTTTCTATGGCGCCGTCAGGTTTTTTACGGTCTGCGTTGTCTTCAAGAGTGCTTTGAGATGAAGGGTTATCCGGGTAGCGGTCCACCATTTTTTTCAATTGGGCGAACCAATCCTTTTCCTGGTTGAGAGCCCTTCCCTTGACCTGGGGCCAGGTATCGCTATTGAAAAAAAGGCGCGGGTGATCCTGCCGTATTTTTTTTATCCACGATTCATTTTCTGAACCTGCTGCCCGGGACAGCGGCGCTGCTGATAACATCAGCGCCGTCCATAACAGCATTCCCCGGAAACTACACTTCAGAAGCATCCTTTGTTTGCTTTTCATGACCATGCCATGAAGACCTCCCGGATATTCGCATTAAATGACCAGAATCCGTTTTATTCATTCGCACGTTCCCAGAGTAGGAATCCTTTGAGTATAATTCCGCCCAGGATGATGGACGGGATGTCGAGTTTCAGGCGGTCGCCGGATAATACGAACGGCCTTTTCAGGTCGATACCTGCCCAGTTCGGAAAAGCGCTGCCTTTGATATGATGGATTACCGCGCCCTCCTCTTCAATGACTTCGTATCTGCCAAAGTAGGTGAGGATCATCCCTTCGAAGGTGGTCTTTATTTCCTCAGGGGTGCCTTTCATGGGATCGCCTGAGGCAAACGCCGGACGCTCGGCGCTTATTATCTGTACGCTCATATTTCCACCCGTATCATACATGAGCATACCGATCACATTTCTGCCGAAAGGATAAGTAGCTGTCCCATCCGGGCGTCGCAATTCGAGGGAGGCAAGTTTCCATGTACCGATCAACTGATCTTTAGCAGTCATGAGCGCCTCTCCTGAACCCATTTCAGGATCTACCTTATCACTACGGCTTCAGTTGGCACATGTAGGTCAAGGTGTCGATCTGCGAACCGCCTTCCAGCTCGGTATCGTTGACATTCACCCGTCTCAGCATCATGACTGTCCCGTCATCGCTCTTGTAATCATACCCGGTGGAATGAAGGACATAGTGTCTGCCGTTCACCTCACCCAGGTACAGAATCACATGAGCAGGGCTGCCGAGCAGGGTCACAGCCGGTTCGCACTCCTTGAGATACGTATATTTCACAGCATTCGGTGCTTCTTTCGGAAAGGATATCACGTGGTCGGATGCATGAAGCTGAAATGTTGTCGAGTCCATGACTTTTATGCCAAAAGTCCTGAGCACCCCGCGCACCGCCCCGCAGCAGTGACGGGCCTCATAGGCATCCCCTCCCGACCAGGGATCGTTGAGCTTGGTGAAAAAGGTATTGATGATATTCCTCTGTGTGAACGGCTGATAGCCCACACTGACCCCCGCATCCGGTTTCACCAGGCCAGGAACCGTCTCGAAAGTACCGTCAGCCTTTCGGAACGGCGCAAGAACATGAAAGCCGTCAGCCGTCTTCTTCACCAGCTTGACCCTGGCGCCCATGTACAGGTCAATAAGAAAATTTTTAGGCGCTTTTTCGCTGTATACCGGGACCTTGCCGGTGGTAACCATGATGAAATCCCTGGATTCGACATAGTTTCTTATCTCTTTTGCAGAGCCTATGGCTACTTCGAGGGCGGGAACCCAGCCGAAATTGAACTCGCTGCGGACATAATACCAGTCGCCATCCCTAGAAGTATGCAGAACTGCCACCGGCGAGGCGGCATCGAGAGCATTGAATGAATTATTGGAAATCCAGCCGCTCTGCTCGCTCCACGTTTCATTGTGTGTGGGGAATTTCCTGTGTGATGAAGGGGCAACCATAATCCCGTACCGGGGAGTAACGGTGACTGGAATCGCATCGATATTGGCCTGTTCGCTGATCTTCTTTTTCATGTCATCTTCGTATTTCTTTTTCCGGAAGTCATAGAGGGTGCCTGATTCCATTGCTCTTTGATAATTTTTGATGAGGACACGGAGGCTGTCGCCGGAAAAAGTGCGGATGGAGAGCGGATCCTCTACCAATGAATTTGTCCTTAAGGTATAGGGTTTTCCGTTTATGTCCTTGAAGTCGTATGTTTTGGTGCTGTTTTTCTTATTAAACTCCACGATCTGCTCCGGTGTCAGGATTACTAGGTCCGGATTCCCCTTTATATTGGCGATCCAGAACTCCGGATGCAGCATTTCCTCAGTTGTATTAGGTGACAATCTCGGAGCGTTTTCGGACTTTTCTTTGCTGACATCATACTGCGCTTCGCCGCTCCGGGCGAGAATAACCGACAAAATCACAAAAAGAGTGTAACGAAACATTGCCGCCATCTGGAGTACCTCCTTAAAAAAAATCTGAACGATTCCATTTTTCCTGGAAAAATATAAGTATAAATAAGTTCTTGCCATGTATTATACTTTTTTTTGAGATTGATTATTTTTATTTTTCCGTATCTTACATTTTCCTTTTACCCTGAATGTATCCAGATTTTCGAAGGAAAGCTCATGAGTCTCGGTACCAAAGCGCTCATCGGACTCTTGGCGGGCATTTTTACCGGGGTGACCCTCGCCATGTTCGCAGGACGGAGCGCGGCCGGGATTGCGACTGGTGCGAACCTGCTTGGCGCTCTATGGATCAATGCCATCCTCATGACAATCGTGCCGCTTGTTGTCGCAAAGGTTATTGTCACTTTTGCGCAGAATGAAGCCGCGGCAGTTCTGCGCTCGGCCGGCTGGCGAGCCCTGGGAATAATCGCGGGCCTTCTCGTCGTGCCGGCAGTGCTGACCGTGCTGGCTATGCCCCGGCTGTTCGAGTGGTTCCCCATCGATTCCACGGCTGCCGCTTCTCTTCGTGACAGCGCCGCCCGTATGGGCATGGGAAGCGCGCCGTCCCCGGCGGCATTCAGCCAGTGGCTGCTAACCATTGTTCCGAGCAATCCGGTAAAAGCTGCCGCCGACAGCGCGATGCTGCCGTTAATCGTCTTCTCTCTCTTGCTGGGCATCGCCCTGACCCGCATCGCACCTGATTCCAGCCGTTTGGTGGTGAATCTCTTCAAGGCTATCGATGAGGCGATCATGGTCCTTCTGAATGTGATCGTGCGTCTGGCGCCGGTTGGTATTTTCGCACTGGCCCTTTCGATGAGTGTTCGGGTAGGATCCGCCATATTCGGCATTCTGGGATATTACATTTTTGTAGCATCTCTCACCCTCGCGGCTTTCACAATCGTCCCCTACCTCGTTGTCAGCCTGGCGACTCCCATCCCTTTCAATCGCTTTGCCAGAGCCTGTACACCTGCTCAGCTTGTCGCTTTCGCCACACACTCTTCACTGGCCTCCCTTCCTGCCATGCTCGATGGGGCCGACACCCGTCTCGGTCTCCCGCGAGCCGTATCGGGAGTTGTTTTGCCGCTGGCCGCTACGACGTTCAGATATTCTGCTCCGATATGGTTTGTGATCGTGGTCTTTTTTGTCGGGCAGCTTTATGGAATTACCATCGAATCCGCCCGGCTGGTGCAGGTTGTCCTGGTAGCGGTTCTGACCAGCATCACGGTGGGAGGGGTGCCGAGCGGGGCAGTGTATGTGGCTGTTCCGGTGCTCATGGCCGCCGGTCTTCCCGCGGAATCGGTGGGCATCCTGCTGGCAGTAGACCCCATCCCCAACGGCTTCCGTACCGTCGCCAACGTGACCGGAGATATGGCCGCGGCAGCCCTTCTCGGAAGCCGCACGCCTGTGAACTTAAAAAAGTAGCTGCACAGTGATATTGTTACAAAATTACAAAGAAAAAGAAATTTTTAAACAATATTTTACATTTTTTGACAATTTTAAAGGAGAAATTAATATATCTTGAATATAGATAGTAAAAAATTGAAGCCTTATATCGGCGCAGATAATGAAAATAATAAACCACGAAATAGTAGCTCCCAGAAAAATTATAGTAATTTTCCTTCTTGCGATTTTTCTCCCCTCATTACTTGTGGGTTATTTAAGCTTCAGTACCTTTTCCCAAAGGCGCGAAACGGTAAAAAAACTTCTTGTATCGAACCTCTGGATTTCAGGAGAAGCTGCCCTCAAATCAATCGAAGAAGAGCTTCTCGATCATGAAAGAAAAGCCTTAAAGTCAGAGAATTTTACCAGATTAATTCATTCCCGCCAAGATAATAACAATTACATAAGTTCCTCTTTGCTCCCCAAAGATATTGCCGGACAACTTTTTCTGCTCGATGCGGATTTTAAAATACTATTCCCTAAAACCGAGAATGAAAGTGCTTTGATATTTCAATGGGGAAAGGACTTACCGGACAGTCAATTTGCTCGAACCTTTCAAAAAGCCGAATTTTTTGAATTCTCTCAAAAAGAATATACTCGGGCCGTTGAATTATATAACCAGTGTACTTTGCCGGTTCATCAAAAGAGGTACCGGGCCATTGCCTTGGAAGGTCTGGGGCGCTGCCTTTTATCATTAAAAAAATTTGATGAAGCTTACAAGGCATATACCGAGCTTTCTCAGAATTATGGCCAGTTCAAAAACAAAGCAGGACACCCTTACGGTATTATTGCCGCTCTTCAATTATATAAGATAGATCAACTTCTGAAGAGAGAACCGAATGATCTGACAATATTGCTTGATCTGTATAAAAAAATACAGGAAGGGGTTTGGCCTCTTGACATTTACACGTACGATTTTTTTACCGCCGAAATTGACACAATACTTGCGGATGCATGCAATAACGGAAAATTTCCTGAAATTCGAAAATCTTATCTTGATTTACGTAACCGACAATCTCCCTACAGGCAAACACTGGTATTGACGGATACCATCAAGAAATATATCGTTCCCAGGATACTGGAAAAGCTGTCCCTGTCACCTGTAATGGAGAAAAATGCGCCGTGGCGATTGCTCATCCCTCTGGAAGAAGGCTTTTGTCTCACTTCTTATGCCGGTCTTACGCGCTTTCAATCAGAAAAAACTTTCTACGGCGGCTTCTTCTGGGACCTCGATTCTCTAAAACACCGGATACTGCCAAAAGTTTTGGAGGATAAAAAAAAGGATTCCGCTCTTCATTATCAGATCATTGACGAAAGAGGCCGAAATGTAGTAACCGGGAAAGAAGAATTATCTTCAAAGGAATCCCTGTCTTTATCTTTTCGCGTCTTTCCCCTCCCCTGGAAGCTTCTCGTTTCTCACTCCGGAATGGAAGCCCTTGAGCGGACAGCACATCGGGAGAATATCTTTTACGGTTTTCTTCTCGCATGTATCGTAGCCTTAATGATTATTGGCGCTGTTCTCATAGCGCGCGATATTTCCCGTGAATCGGAAATCACCCGCTTAAAAACTGAATTTGTTCATACAATTTCTCATGAACTCAAGACTCCGCTGACCCTTATCCATCTTTTCGGGGAAACACTCCAACGTAAAGAAAATCTCACCGATGAAGAGAGGAAAGAATGCTATGAGATAATCACCAAGGAAAGTGAACGGTTGTCTCATCTGATCAACAACGTTCTCGATTTTTCCAGGATCGAGATGGGCAGAAAAGAATTTGTTTTTAAAAAAGCCGATTTAGCCGCAGTTATTCGGAATACTCTGGAATCCTATACGTATCATTTAGAAAAAAAAGGTTTTACCATTGAAACAGATATCGCCTCGGATATTCCGGAAATGATTATTGATGGAGAGGCCATAGCCAGTGTTCTAGTCAATTTATTGAGCAACGCCATGAAATATTCACCCAAGAAAAAGAAAGTGGCAGTAACATTAATGAGAGATGGTGAAAACGCTGTCCTTCAGGTCAAGGACAAAGGCATGGGAATTTCGCCCGAAGAAATCCCAAAAATATTTCAAAGGTTTTATCGGTCAAAAAATATAACTGCTTCTGAAACAGGAGGAAGCGGATTGGGCCTTACCCTGGCCAGACACATTATCGAAGCTCACGGCGGTAGAATTCAGGTTGAAAGCGAACCGGGGGAAGGCAGTATCTTTTCTGTGATTCTTCCCCTGTCTAACCCCGAGAGGAATCAGAATGAGAAAAAAGATACTGATCATCGAAGATGAAGAAGACCTGGTTAAAGGTTTGAAACTCAATCTGGCTGATGAAGAATACGAAGTCGACTGGGCTTCTGATGGTTTGGAAGGTCTTCGCAAAGCCCTTAAGGAAACGCCCGATCTGATCATTCTCGATATTATGCTGCCTGAGAAAAACGGCCTGGAGGTCTGCCGGGAACTCCGGCAAAAAAATATCGGTATCCCGATCATTATGCTCACTGCCAAAGGAGAAGAGATCGACAAGGTGGTGGGACTTGAGATCGGGGCTGACGATTATATCACCAAGCCGTTCAGCGTCCGCGAGCTTTTAGCCCGGTTGAAGGCGCATTTACGGCGCGCCGATAGAGAAGTAAACACTCTTGCCGGCATATATTCCTTCAATGAGGTAGAAATTGATTTTGCCCATTTTAAAGCACGGCGCAAAGGGAAAGAGCTGGATTTCACCTCCACTGAAATGGATATTCTCAAGTATTTGATCGCTCATCGCGGCGAAGTGGTGACCAGAGATGATCTGCTTGACAAGATATGGGGCTATGACAGTTATCCCACTACCCGCACCATTGACAATCATATCCTGAAATTGAGGAAAAAAATCGAGGATGACCCGGCTCATCCCCAGTATATCCTTTCGGTCTACGGAGGAGGATACCGATTTGTAGGATGACTACAATCTTTTACATTTGTTTACTTTCATTTGACACGTTTGACAATTGAAAACGCTACTTTGTTGGTGCAGGGGAAAATCTCCCCGATGAATGAGAAAAACTCACCAGCAGGAGGTGGCATCATGTCTCTCAAAAAATCTTTTCTCGTAACCGCCCTTTTGGCCGTATTCCTGATCGCAACCGGAGCTCTGTCTTCTCCCGAGTACGCGGTTCTCTTCGAGAAGGCAAAATATACCATGGAAACAAAGGGGGACCTGGAAGGGGCTATCAAGATCTTCAACGATATTATCAAAAAATATCCGAAAGAGAGGGAATTTGCGGCGAAATCTCAACTGTATATCGGACTGTGCTATGAAAAGTTGGGCAATGCAGTGGCCCGCACAGCCTACGAGCGCGTGGTGAGCGAATACGCCGATCAATCCGAGATTGTGGCGCAGGCGCGGGTGAGGCTGGCGGCGCTTGGCGGTCCCGGTGCTGCCGGGGGACTCGTCACACGCCGGGTTCTCACAGACGCCTCCGGCGTCGGTGGGGTCTTGACCGCGGATGGCAAGTACATCAGAGGTTTAGACTGGCACACGGGTGACGTGGTCCAGTTCGAAGTTGCCAGCGGACAGAGGACACGAATCACAAATAGGGTGCCCCTGGGTGAGGGTGACGAGTTTTACGGCTACGAAGTGTTCTCACGCGACGGAAAACGAATCGCTTACACCTTGTATACGAAGGACCGGGTCAATCAACTGCGGATTAGAAACCTGGATGGTTCGGGCCTTCGCACACTTTACAGTGAGAAAGACTTTTACATCAGACCCTTGGACTGGTCACCTGACGCAGGGTCCATCCTCGCAATTCTCGAGCATAA
>JAUYCD010000028.1 GCA_030692375.1 Candidatus Latescibacter sp.
CCCTGAAAGGCGCGGTGCAGGAGGGACTGGTACATATCGTCGAGACGCTGGCGGCTGGTGGTTTGCGTGGCTTCCAGTAAGTGGATTTCGGCGACGCGGACGGCAAAGGTACGCTGCAACTCAAGCGGTGGGACTACAAGATCAAGCTCGCGGAGCGTTTTTAAATTGATGTTCTTTTGTGCAGCCTGTGGGGCGTCATCTTCGAGCGCCTTCTGGATCGTTCGGAGCCAGGCTTGAATGTATTCCACCGTGACGCAATCACCCGGAATGAAGCCGACTACGCTGTCGGGAAAGCAGGCATCGAAAGCTAGTACGCCAGTCCTTGCGATATTCGCGGCGATCGTGATGCAGAGAGTCCCGGCTGGCCATAAGCGGCTTTGAGCCAATCCGCGTTCCGAGTATGTCTGTGTAAATGACGTGATGTACCCCAACGAGTTTGCCACATCCCCGGTTTGGATGAATGGATAGGGGCCACCGAATAGCCAAGACTCATCGCGAGGACGATGCTGCGAGCGCCCACGGTCAAGGCTGCCAACATTACCAAACTTTTCCACGAGCCAAGCGTCCTGCCGGTCGTCAAACATCTGGTGAAATAGTGCAGCTTCAAGAGAGCCTATCCGCTTGTTCGCTTCCGTGCGTAGGCGGCGTAATGCTTCCGCCTCGTCCAGAATCCTCACCATCCGCTCTTGCTCGGGGAAGGGTGGAAGCGGGATCGTCAACTTCCTGATTCCTTCATTAGTGATTGCCTTCTGCGTCGCACCTGTGCAGAGCGCATCCTTTCGCTCGATGAACTGCTTGGATCGAAGCCAAGAATTGAGCCATCGCGGATGTGTATGGAACTGCGGTCGTAGAGCGGCAAACCCTGTAGACCAGAGGTTCTCCTTCGTCTCGTTCGAGACCACGACTACCTTGTCGGTCGCCTGCATCCGCGCGAATAGCACGTCGCCCACTGCAGCTACTACGTCGGCACGAGACGGTCGCCCTTCGAAAGTGACAGACTCCGAGCGAACAATAGCCGTTCCATCAACGTCACCGGTGGAGACGTATTGCCGCACGCCCTTAAAGGACCCTACACGGGTGGTTACCAGGTCCGCAGCATCCAGAAGCGGCTTGAGGGGCCATCCACTCATCGCGTCTCCACCTTTTCGATCAGCGCCTTCGCCCGTTCCGCTATCTCCGTCTCCATCCGGATCACGTCCGACAGGATGTCCACCGGTGCGTCATGCTTCACGGTATCAAAGCGCACCGGCTTGTAGCGTCCCGGCATGAGCTGCCAGCCGTTCTCGCGGATATTCTCCACTTTCACGCGGAAGCTGTTGGGGCCTTCTTCGCGGTTCGGCCACCTGGCGAGGATGTCGGGGATGTCATTGGCCTCGATGGGCACGCGCTTGTCATCCAGTGAGTAGCCGTCGGCGGTAAGTTCGTAGAACCAGACCGATTCGGTGGGCTTGCCCTTCCGGAAGATGAAGATGGCGGTGCCGACACCCGAGTAAGGCTTGAACACGCCGGAGGGCAGCGCGATTACGGCCTGTAGCTCGCATGTGGTGAGCAGCAACTCGCGCACCTTGCGGTCAGCCTTACCCGAACCGAAGAGCACGCCATTGGGCACGATGACACCGGCGCGGCCAATGTCGGCCAGGTGGTCGAGGAACCATTTGAGGAAAAGCAGTTCGGTATCGCGAGTGTCGAGGGCAATGTCGGCAAGGATGCTCTCTTTCTGTACGCGGCCTGCGAAGGGCGGGTTGGCAAGGATGACGTCGTAGCGCGGGCCGGGATACTGGCCTCCCAGGGCTGTGGTGAGAGGGTTGTAGTGTTCAATGCGGGCTCGTTCGAGTTGGTGCAGGTAAAGGTTAAGGATGGCAATTTTTACCATATTGGCATCGTTGTCGAAGCCGGTGAAGGCTTGATTCTCCAGAAACTCCCACTGCTTGGGCTTGAGCTGGCTTCCATCTACGATGTTTCGAGCGAGGTCCGCGCGCTTGGTATGCTGCCGAAGGATGTGGGTATAGGCCGAGATCAGGAACCCGGCAGTACCGCAAGCAGGGTCGCAGATACGCAGGCCCGGCTGAGGGTCCACGAGCGCCACTATCAGGTCGATAATATGACGAGGGGTACGGAACTGGCCGTTGGTGCCTGACTGCGCGAGCTTACTGAGCAGGTACTCATACATGTCGCCTTTGAGGTCGTGGCCTTCGTGGGGTGTTAGTTTCATCTCAGCTATGGCCTGCAAGACGGCGCGGAGGGTCGGCCGGTCATAAATCTTGAGAGTGGCGTTTCGAAACAGTTCACGTCCGGTGCTAGAAAGGTTGGGCAGTTCATGGAGCTTTTCAATTGCACTGCGCAAGGTATCGAACAGCTCGTTTCCTGTAAGGGTGACGAAGTTGCCCCAGGCATAGCGCGCCCATGCACCGGAGAATATGCGCTGGTAACCCTGCTCGATGACCGTGGCCTGTTCGTCGCGCTCGGATAGCAGCCGAAGGAAGATAAGGTAGGAGAGTTGCTCGATGGAGTCCATCGGGTTGTTCACGCCGCCCGCATAGAGAATGTTCATCAGTTGGTCTACCTTCTGTCGAAGGCCGGAAGAGAAGAAGTTTGAGCCGTTGCTCTGATTCAATTTGGCGACGGAGTTGCTTTGGTTTTCTGTTTTGAGCATATCTTTAGGAAGCCTCTCTCATGGCCATTCGGGTGCATTGGACCAGCGACGACTGGCGCAACGCTTCGAAGGCCGCATCTCTTTCGTGAAAGTGGGTAAGCGCCGAGAGCCCTCCCAACGTGCGGAACTGGCTGCGCTCGAAAAGCCGGTTGTAGCGGCCAACTAAAAAGTCTGAAAGCGCCTGCGGATCCTCACTGACTAACTCGGCCATGGCGTTCACCCATTTCTGGTCGGTATAGCGCAGGTTGAATCTTGCGGCGATGGAGTCCACTGTATCTGAGATGACCTTGTCCTTGGTTGGGAGAGGGCGCTTGCCGAGGGCGTTGTAGACAAAGGCCGGTGTGGGGGCTGGCACACCGTAGGATATGATGAGTTTGTCGGGCGAGTAGAACATCTCGGGGCGGTGATAGAAGCGCTCTTGTACGATGGTTTCGATTGCATCGTCGTCCTCGGCCTCCACGGCATCATTCAAATCTGGGTCTACTTCGGCGAACTCCTTCAGATCGCGCTCAAACGAACCTCGGAAGGTCATCACGTCAACCTTTTCGCCGTTCGGGCCTACGATACGGACCTCCTGGCTGACAATACGGTCAGTGCCTTCCCAAACGGGAATCTCGCGGCGCTTTTCAGAACCTTCGCCAGGGCTATATTGCCCCTCGTGGCCAGGTTCGCGAATACCACCCGCGCTCGGTTCATACCGTTCGAGCACAGCGCGGCGTCCATCCTGCGGAGGCAGTTTCAAGGGTGCAGCGTAGTCGTATTTCTCCTCGAAAAACTCTGCAACGGCGCAAAAGTCGAGCAAGAAAAAGTACCGTTTCTCGTACTCGGTGTTGCCAACTAAGAAGGTGAAGCGCCGAGTACCTCGCCCCTTGATCTGGATGTACTCCGTTGGGGAGAAGATCGGGCGCATAAGCACAACATTGAGCAGGTCGCGGCAGTTGTAACCGGTGGAAAGCATGTCAACAGACACGGCGATACGTTCCGTTCGCTTTCCGTCTCGGAACTCCTTTGCAAGGGATGAAGCATCAGTTATACGTGATGTGATCGTGAGTGCGATTCCCAGCTTGATCTCGTTGAGGACTTTGGTAAGCGCAGTGGCATGGGTCTGGTTAACAGCAAAGATTATGGATTTGCCGATCTCGCCACTTGGGTCGCGCTGCGCCTCGCGCAGGAAAGCCTCACACATAACGCGGTTGCGATGTGGCGTAAATATCTTTCTCTCCAAGTCCTGAATCTTGAAGCTTTCGTCCTGCTCGTTGATGACCACCGTCCAGCCTGCATCTTGTAGTGCCTGGGTGGTAATATCTGAGCGGCAGTCAATGATCTTGGGAAGACACAAGAAGGGGCCTTCCGGGTCCTTCACGGCATCAATAATGTCGTAGCGGAATGTGGGCTGGCCGGGTTCACAGCCGAAGTAGTGGTATGTGTCGCGGAGCTGACGGGCCTCCAAGACCTTCGGGTTTTCGGAGGCAAGCTGATCCAGGTTAACGTTCTTCAGGTAAGCCTTTGGCGTGGCTGTCAGGCCGATGCGCGTGGCTTGGAAGAACTGTACTGCCTCTCGCGCATCGCCGTAAATGGAACGGTGAGCCTCGTCGTTGATAACCAGGTCGAAGTAAAAGGGTGTGAATTCTTCACGGTAGCGGCGGTCAGTCATAAGTGACTGGATAGTCGCGACCACGACTGATGAACCGAGAAGTTCGCCCGTGCGGCGCGCCGTTTTATAGATGACCGGCTTGTATTCGCCAAGGACAACGTTGAAATCCTCCATCGTCTGTTTGGCAAGCTCGATTCGGTCCACGATGAAGAGAACCCGCTCGGCGTTTCGTGTAACGAGGAAGCGGCGGATCAGCGCAGCACAAAGCAATGTTTTACCTGTGCCAGTCGCCATTTCCAACAGAAACTTGCGGCGACCGGCATCGTCGTAGCCCTTAGCGATCTCCTCCATGGCCCGAATCTGGTAGCCGCGCAGGGTCAGATCGGGGCGCAACCCTCGGAGGTACTCAGGTCGGATGATTTCAGTCTGGAGAGAGCGCGGCGGCTGGAGATTCTTTAGGCGTACCCGTTCGAGATCTTCCCGCGATGGCATGCTCTCAATGCGGTACGCATCGCGCTGTTCGGCGCGCTCATAGTTCCAGAACCAGTGCTCAAGGCCATTAGAAAGGATAACGAACGGGGCATTCAGATTCTCCGCATAACCACGGGCCTGCTCTTTTGCGTTATAGGGGTCGAAGTCTTCGCGCTTGGCTTCGAGCACACACAATACCCGCCCCAAGTTATCCTTGAGAAGGTAGTCAGCCCGTCCGCTATCATTGTAGAACTCGAACTGCACCTGCTGATGGTTGAGCAAATCCCATCCACTCGCTTCGAGTGCTTTGTCGATAAGAATTCGAGAAAAGGCTTCGTTTTGTCCAGATATCACGGATTTCCCCAATTTAAGGGGTTTACGCTCGACTTGGCGTAAACCCCTGATATTTTTGGTGCCGGGAACGGGAATTGAACCCGTACAAGCCTATGGCTCCCAAGATTTTAAGTCTTGTGCGTCTGCCAGTTCCGCCATCCCGGCGTATTCGATGACTAATATATCACCTTATCTGTGGCAAGTCAAACAAAAGAGCGGTCAGGCTCGCCCGAAGTCATCTTCAAAACGCTCGATGTCATCCTCGCCGAAATAATCACCCCTCTGGATTTCCACAAAGATCGCCTCGACCGTTCCGGGATTTTCCAGACGGTGAACGGCGCCGAGCGGGATATCGATGGATTCACCAGCCTGAAGATGAATTACTTCATTTCCCACCGTGACCAGGATTTCGCCGGAAATGACAAACCAGTGTTCGCTTCTGAGACGGTGCCGCTGGAGGCTGAGCCGCTTCCCCGGGTACACCACAATTCTTTTGACTTTGTGGTCTGGCTCATCGGAGAGGATGATAAAGTATCCCCAGGGGCGATGATCTGTTTGGTCGTTAAAATCCATTATAGTGCTCTTTCGAAGTTTTGTGAAAAAATGTGTAAATTATCCTTGATGATCCGGCAAAAAGTCAATTGTACATGATTTTCTGTATTTCTTTACCTCACCCCCTAGCCCCCTCTACTAGTCAGGAGAGGGGGTAACTCACCGCAGGCCGTGTCTTTAGCCTCTCCAAATTAGGAGTGGGTGGCTGAAAGCCGGGTGAGGTATCGATAGAACTGAAGACTTTATTACACTTTTTGCCGGATCATTATCATTAGACCCTGTAACAAGTTCAGGATGACACGTGTCATGCCGAACTTGTTTTGGCATCTATCATCACAGGGTTTTCCCCTCGCTCGTTTACGGGAGAGGGGACATGGGGTGAGGGTGTCTTCATTTTCCCGGCTTTACCAGGATGTCATAAACAGCTACCTCGCCGCCGGTCTCCGGAAGCAGGAATCTCCAGACCGGCAAATTGCGTTTAATGTCAAGTTCATCGCAGAGCGCCGCCAGGAGCTTGTCCCAGCCGAAGGGTCTCAGCGCCTGGAGGCTGCTTCCGAAAGGCTGGCCGCCGAACACAATCACTTCGCCATTGCCAAGTTTACGGCTGTATACCGCAGGTTTGCCGTCCCCGAAGGTGAAGAGGACCCGTGCATCCGCCGGCGTTTTCAGAGTGCGCGCGACCACGCCGCGTTCCACGCGCGTGAGCAGGAGATATTCGATTCCTTTGAACCGCGCCTTTCCTTCCGCTGTCGGATTCAACTGGGAGGCCTCACAGCTCGCACCGAGGGGGGCGCCCATGAGCTCTTTTCGGAAGGACGCCAGCGAGCCGGTCTCGATATCCCAGTTCAGGGCGTCCGGGTCGAGGAGAACGAGCGTTGCCCCGTTTTTGACCCGGTCGGTCAGCTTTTGAGCGAAATCGCGGGATACATACGAAAGCTCCGGGGCGATGATCAATTTTGCGGCATCGAGAGACTGACGGCCTTTGCGGACATGGTTTTCCCCGGTGAAAGCATACCAGGCGCCGAGGTTTTCCCCCAGGATTACGTGGAGGGAATAATACGAGTTCATTCCGGCGTCATTCACCGCATTCCGGGAATCGTCGCTGAAAAGTACCGCGATATCCGCCGTTTTCGGAATATCGAGCGCGGGCATGTCTTTCCAGAGCCTGCTCATTCGGAGCATCTCGCGGTACAGATCCGGGTTGTCCACTCGCGGCCAGCCGTACCATTCCAGGTGGGTGACACCCGCCTTGGCAGCCTGGCTGGTCCATTCACGGAGATTTCCGGGGGTGGGGTACAGCCCGGTGAACTTGAACGCCTGCATGATGATTTTGGATGGTTTTCCCGCCGCCAGATCGGTGATGAACTTGGCAATGAAACCCACATGGTACAGCGCGCGGTCTCTCCCGTCCCGCTGGAGGTTACCGGTGGGATAGGGATCGGCGGAGTAGCAGTCGGTGACATCGTAAATGCAGGACTGATCGAGCCGGTCCAGCGAATTCCGCACATCGGTGCTGATGAAATCGAAGATATTGATGGCGTTCCGGTTATAGGCGTGATACTCCACCCCCGGCGCATAGCGGCGAACAAGGTCGTATTCCCGCTTGGCGCTCATATATAACTGCTCGTTCAGCCAGCGCCACATGGCGACACGCAGCAGGGCGACATCGTGCGCGGGCTTGTTAAGGATTGCAGGCTCGACAGGCCATTCATAGTAGGCTTTCGAGGAGTCTATGGGGGTGAGAGCGATAGTGACGCCGTATTTTTCCTTGAGAGCCTTGTTTACTATTTCCACCGCGCCGGGAGTTCGGGAAGTTCCGGCATAGTTGAGCGGCTCGTCCATTCCGAGAACGCAGGAAAGCCAGGGGCTTTTGCCGTTTTCCCTGAGCCATTTTTCGATGGCGGCGTTGGCAAATTCCCTGTACCGGGGGTCCCAGCAGGCAACCCGGCCGTACTCGCCGCTGACATACTTCATGCCGAAAAGAAATTTCGCCCCGGCCTGTTTAGCCTGCGGGGAGTAATTTCCCGCATGGGCCATATAGGGGAATTTCATGCCGAATGACTTGTTCATGTCATCTACCCGTGATTGCCCCAGGATTCTTGCCGCATTCGGGGTGAAAGGCCCGTCGATGCCTGCGGCGGCGCTTTCTGCCATGATATGACGAAGCTCCTCAGCCCAGGTTTCATCGGTGTATCCCTTGGCTCTGGTTGAATACCCGTTATACCAGGAGAGGACCTTTCGATCGATTTTACTGACGGTAAGAACATTTTTATATTCAGGGTTGGCGCGGGTGATCGCCAGTTGATCATCCTGAGCCGGGGCTGTTGAGACCGAAATGACAATGAGCAGGATAGCGGATACCATCCATTTGGCGAGTCTCTTTCGTTGTTTTAGGGAGTGAGATTTCATTATGACGTTCTCCTGCAAATTATTATTAAGTATTTATACATGACGATATAAATACGCATGTTTTGAGTATTCAGATCCTGAAACGAGTTCAGGATGACACGTGTCATGCCGAACTCGTTCCCGCTTCGCGGGAACGATGAAACCGTTTCGGCATCTATTTTGAAAAAAATACGCAATAAAATATGTCGCCATGTGTATTTAGATCGAACGGTTCACGGTTTCTGCAAGATATCTACAGTATTTGCTCCCATTCAAACATATCTGAAAAACTCTTGATTCGCAAGCACAAGTGTTATTACTTACGGGTCAAATCATGTATTTCTTATTTCTTGCCCGGGGGGCTTCAAGTATGAAGAAAATACTGATCGCGTTTCTGCCTTTCCTTTTTGTTTCCGCCGGTTTCGCTTATGCGGCAGATACTGCCGGGGATAAACCCCTCTGGTCGCCGCAGGTGCAGATGGTTCTCAATACCACCAAACCTCTGACCTATGACCGGGGGAACCGGCTGCCGCTCTACCTCTGGCCCGCAATGGATCCGGGGCCGCTCGATGACGTTTCCGCCGAGGCGCTGGTCCGTGAGCTGGACCGCAGGAGAATCGGGCTGGTCTCATCCTGGTCGCCGAAAAACCGTGAAAAAACTCTCTCCCAGGGATTGACCATCGCCCGGGCGCAGAAAAAACTGGGGCTTCTGGTTAATATCAACGCCACGAATTGTCTCTCCTCCTTCTTTAACGGGGACGAGCGCACCGCACACCGTGACAGCAAGGGGAATCCGTTCTGGGATACTTCGTTCGGAAGCCAGAAAATTGGCTGCCCGTTCACCCTCGATTTCCGACGAGCGCCCATCCGTGAGCAGGTGGAATATTTTGCCCGGGCGTACAAAGAAGCCGGATTGGATGTCGGTTTTGTCTTCGCCGATTGGGAGATAGACGGCCCCCTCGAATTCAACCGCGCCTGGGAGGCTTCAAAAAATTGCCGAATATGCCGCGATCATATAAAAAAAATCGACCAGTTTCCAGCGTTTCAAAAAGCTGTCCGTACCCTCCGGAGCGAAATGCAGCGCGATGTTTTCGCCGACCCGATCCGCTCACGGTTCCCCCGGGCGCTGGTCGGAAATTATGCGGTGAATCCCCATGACGGGTACCGGTACTGGTACGATTACTTCGAATACTATGTGGACGGCCAGCCCTGCAGGACCGACCAGCAGGCGAAATACCGGAACTGGTATCCGGAATTCCCCCTTACCGGCTATACCTTTGCCATGCCGGTGGTGTATACCTGGTACCCGATTTATTCCTGGTATGACTTTGAGGATTCCGATTACCGCTGGTTCTATGCCCTTCTTCTGGAGGCTTCAAGCGTAGGGAAGAGCACCCCGGCGAATGTACCGATCATCAGCTTCGTTCACTGGCATACCACCTCTCCGCCGGAAAAATCCGACCCTTTAGTGAAACAATTCAGCGCCGGGCGCTACCAGGAACTCCTCTGGCACATGCTTCTCCGGGGAACGGATACCTTCTTTCTCTGGTGCCCGAAGGATGAGGCGCCTGAAGAGGTGAAGCTGCTCCACGAGGTATATGCCGCCGCCCAACAATACGGGGAGTTTTGGGAAAAAGGAACGCCGGTCAGCTTTGAAGTTCCGAAAAAACCCGGCGCCGTAGTTTCCGGGCTGCGCCTGGGGAACCGTGTCCTTGTCCGCCGCACAGATTTCACCGCTTCAGAGGCGCCTGTCGTGGTTAAAGTCGGCGTAAAGAAACTTTCGATTCCGGCGGCGCGGGGTATGTGCCAGATTCTGGAATTGAAATAACCAGTTCTTTTAGAAAAAATCATTGCATTTTATAAATTTGCATCTTTTATTCTATCACGCGGACAAATTGAAAAATCATTAATGAACCAAGCCTTTGTTGGCGCGTTTTAATAAGTTGTGATAAATTATTATAAGTGGGGTGGAATCAGTTCAAGCTGAAATGAAGGTTTTATATGGAACGAATTCAATCGATCAACCCAGAACGCATAGCTTGGTGTTGCGCTGACTATGGCATAAAGCCAAATGATCTTGTTTTTGAATTGGGCATAGCAGAGACTAGCATCGAACGAATGATGACTGGTGAAGATGGTATTACGTTTAACCAGTTACGCAAGATTGCCGAGTATTTTGGCCGTGGAGTTCTGTTTTTTCTTGAGTATGGACCGGTCGTTGAGGAGCAGGTACATTCGCCACAGTTCCGCACTCTTGCTAACAAAAAGCCGGAGTTATCGACCAAGCTAAAAAATCTAATAGAGCGAGTTGAAAAGCAACGTGCTATATATTTGAGCCTGTGCGAAGATATGGACAATCCAGACCAGCCATTATTCAGCCCACCAGATTTACCTCAACAAAACACACGTGAGGCAGCCAGAATTGCAAGAGAATGGTTGGCCCTGGCTGATGAAAACAGCTTTGACACTTACCGTGCTGCGGTGGAGGCTAAAGGCGTGTTGGTATTCCGCAGTAATGGTTATAGCGGGAAGTGGCAGATTGACAAGCTGAATCCAATTATCGGTTTTGTTCTTTACGACCCTGTCTGCCCTGTGATTGTTATCAAGAAACAGCCTTGGGAGACCCAGCAATCGTTTACGCTCATGCATGAGCTGGGTCATTTGCTGCTATATAAGTCCAGTTCAATTGATGATGAATATGATATACAATCCCACCAAGAACATGAACATCATGCCAATGCTTTTGCTGGTAATTTGTTGGTACCGGATTCTTTTCTAAGGAGCATCAATGATATAGATCTGCCCGATGAGGTATCTAAATACGACGACTGGCTTTCTCGGCAACGCAAGGTGTGGGGGGTAAGCAGTGAGGTGATTTTGCGAAGGCTTAAGGATGTCTGTCGCCTGCCACAGAGCAAATACGCCGCCTACCGGCAATGGCATGCAGAATTGGCTATCCAGCAAACGGAAGGTGGGAGCCGACAGTATCGCTATCGGGAACCTCAACATGTTTTTGGCAATACATTTGTGCAAACAGTTTTTGATGCACTGAATGCCCGTCATATTACACTTGCCAAGGCGAGCAGCTATCTCGACAGTCTGAAAATAAAAGATCTGCATCAATTGGAGAATTACTATGCAGGTCTTTGATGCTTCATCTATGATTTATGCTTGGGATAATTACCCTATACGTCAATTTCCAGGTCTGTGGGAATGGATACGAGCGCAGATTGAGGAAAAACAACAGGTAATGCCGAGAGTAGCATTTGAAGAAGTGGAAAACAAAATGCCAGATTGCGGAGAGTGGCTCTCACACAACGATCTTGAACAACTTGAAATCAGCAACTCGATTCTGCAAACCGCAATGCGCATCAAGGGATTGCTTGGAATTGTGGGAGATGGCTACAATCCAAAAGGCGTAGGGGAAAACGATATTATCATCCTCGCTTCGGCGTACGTCACTGGCGCGAAGTTGGTTTCAAACGAGGGGAGACAAACGCCTCCCCCCGTTATAAAGGCCAAGTGTAAGATTCCGGCAGTATGTGCCATGGCTGAGGTTTCTGTTCCTTGTATAAACTTTATCGAATACATTAAACTTTCAGGCGCAATTTTTCGTTAGAGTTTGAAGTTCTGGCTATCTATTTTTTACAATAGGCTGTTATGCTATTGCCGACCTTGGCCGTACGGGTGAGATCGTCAAGGTGTTCAACGGTTTTAGAAATACCTCTATCATCAACAGGATGTCGCATGAAGAGGATAAACACAACCCCCCTTGTCAAGATAAATATTTTTCACCGATGTAAATATTTATCTTGACAAAGCCTTCTCCGATTATTATATTTGTTCGAAAGGTGGATTATATTTTATCCTCCTTTTTTATTCCCCGGAAGATAACTATCGTTATTAAAATATATATTATTAATAACTATAGTTTCCTTTGGAGGTCTTCATATGCCCTTTGCAAAACATGAATTGAAGTTTCTTGAACTTGTACGCCAGAAATATTATGCGGTATTTGAAAACGGCGATATTTACAGAACTTTATGCCGATTCTGTAAAGGAGAATGTTT
>JAUYCD010000029.1 GCA_030692375.1 Candidatus Latescibacter sp.
TGGTTGATATCCCCCGTGAGGCCAGGTAGCGTATCACCGCCATGCCGTGGGTCGAGCCGGGAATCTTGATCATGAGATTGGGCGAGAGAGAGGCCAGATGCTCGGCCATCTCCTTCATGCCGGACTCGTTGCGGATGAGGCCCGGCTCCACTTGGCCGGAAATGTGCCCAAGCTTTCCGCCGGATTTCTCGAACAGGGGGAGGAATTTCTCCGCCCCGCGTTTTACCACTTCAAAGTAAACCTCCAGGAAAAGACCGTAGACCGATTTCCCCTTGTATGCTTTCCGTTTTTCGGCAATTACCTTGTCCCATTCGGCCTTACGGGCTTTCAGCACATTCCAGGACAGGGGCGGATTGGTGGTGCAGCCCTCGAATAGCCAGTTCTCCACCGGGGCGTCGAAAAACATCTCATCCACTTCGCGCCTGAACCAGGCCTTGTCGCTTTCGGCCACCATGTCCGATTTGGTGTATTCATCCTTGAAATTCGGCCAGACCAGGGGGGAGGAATCCCACCAGATTTCGGTCTCCGGGTTCAGCGCTTTCAACCTTCTCCACGGGTTATCCATCATGTTTCCTTTCCGTAGTTGTGAGTGAACAGCATATCAATTTTCCTGGACGGAAATATAGTATATCGGGGGAAGATTTGCAAGGAAGAGCGGAGAAAGGTGTCCCTAAGCCATCAGATTCCAAGCTCTTTAATTATGCTTTTAAGCACATCTGCCGAGTGACGGAGGGCATCCTTTTCCTGGTCGTTCACGGTGATACGGATAATTCTTTCTATCCCGCTTCGATTAATAACCGCGGGAACACTCATGTAGGTGTCTTCAATACCATAGTAGTCGTCAAGCAGTGTGGAAACGGTAAGAATGCTGTTTTCGTCCCTGAGGATGCTGCGGACAATTTGAGTCACAGCCAGGGCTATTGCATAGTAGGTCGCTCCCTTTTTATTTATAATCTCATAGGCCGCATTTTTAACTTTGGAAAAGATAGTATCGCGGTCAAGGTCATTGTAATCAAGTTTATAGGTTTCACAGTATGTTTTGAAGTCAACTCCGCCTATCATGACCTGACTCCAGATTGGCACCTCGCTGTCGCCATGCTCCCCAAGAATATAGCCATGAATATTGCGCGGGTCAACGCCGCAGTATTCACCTATCAGTGAGCGAAAACGCGATGTATCCAGCATTGTTCCGGAACCGAACACCCTGTTCATGGGAAAGCCGGATACCTTATGGGCAACATAGCATAATATGTCAACCGGATTTGTAACGATGAGGATAATTCGAGGATTTTGTTCGGCGATTTTGGGAATTAAGTCTTTGATAATCCCGGTATTCTTTTTCACTAAATCGAGCCTCGACTCGCCTGGTTTTTGCCCCGCCCCCGCGGAGACGATCACGATATCAGAGTTACGGCAATCCTCATAATTCCCCACTTTGATTTTACATGGTTGACTAAAGGACATTCCGTGACGGAGATCAAGAGCATGCCCTTCTGCAAGCTCACGGTTGGCATCGATAAGCACCATGCTGTTGACCAAACCGCTGTTCATGAGAGTAAAAGCGCAGGTCGCCCCTACCTGACCTGTCCCTACGATGGATATTTTACGTTCCTCAATGAATTTTTGATCTAGACGGGAAATGTATCGCTCCGGATCTTTTTCGAATGATTCTTTACACCTCCCGGTGCAGAAATAGTAGGAGGTAACTTTGGAGTGAATAGCAAATGAAGTTTCGCCGGAATTTACTTCCATTCCGCAAACCGGATCGCGCGCCATGACTTTTTCTCCTTGTTTGCGAACATAGTGAAAAAAAGTTTAAGAAAAGATGAGTGATACGATATGCACAAAAGCATTTTGTTAAGCAACACTAAAAATACATATTTTATCTATCCGAGCCCGCCGGTCCCTTTTTTACTGGAAGTATACTGAAAAATATAGTAAAATAAATATGAAAATACGATGGAATTCCGATCTTTTGTCCTATTGACCTGTAAAAAAAGTACGTTTATATGCACTATTGAACAATGTTTTTAAAAAAAGGAGACAAAAATGAACCTTCGTCCGGTCAAAAAATGTACCCGGTGTTTACGGCTTGCCGTTCTGTTTCTTTTTTTCCTCATCATGACTGTTCCTGCCGGCAATACCCAGACATTACGCCAACTGGCCGACCGGCACGGCATCTTTTACGGCGCGGCGGTGGGGTCGGCGTTCTGGGGCGCCGATTCCCTGTACAAGGAGACGCTCAAGCGCGAATGCAATATCATTGTGGCCGAGAACGTGATGAAGTTCGGCCTCATCGAACCCAGGCAAAACCAGTTCAACTGGACACGGGCGGATGATCTCGTCTCCTTCGCGCTAAAGAACAACATGAAAATCCGCGGGCACAACCTTGTCTGGCACAGCCAGTCAGAATGGGCATCCAAAGTAAACGGAAGCCGTGATGAACTGATCGCAATCATGCGAAACCATATCCTCGCCGTGGCCGGCCGCTACAAAGGAAAGATTTACGAATGGGATGTGGTCAACGAGGCCATCGATGACGGGAACGGGTTCCTGCGGGATACTTTCTGGAAGCAGAGAATCGGCGATGATTATATCGATCTGGCCTTCCGGTTCGCGCATGAGGCGGACCCGGAAGCCCTTTTGTTTTATAACGATTACAGCGGCGAGGATATGGGGGCGAAATCGGATAAAATCTACAAGCTCGTCTCCGGCATGAAACAGCGGGGCATACCTATCCATGGAGTCGGCCTCCAGTGCCATTTTACGTTCGGCAAGTTTCCGAAAGCTGAGGATATCGACAAAAACATCAAACGTCTGGCGGCGCTCGGTTTGAATGTCTCTGTCACCGAGCTTGACATACGGATGCAACTGCCCGCCGACAGCGCCAAACTCGATGAGCAGGGGAGAGAATACCAGGCTCTCATGACGGTTTTACTGAACAATCCCGCCTGCAAATCCTTCCTGACCTGGGGAATTACAGACAAATATTCCTGGATACCCCAATTCTTCAAAGGCTACGGCGCCGGGCTCCCCATCGATGAGAAATATCAACCCAAACCGGGATATGCGGGTTTGAAAACAGCGCTGCAAGAGAAAACGCAGGATAGAAAATAAAATGCATTATTTTTTTCATCGGGTGATAAACTATACAAATGGATTTTGAAATAGATGCCGAAACAAGTTCGGCATGACACGTGTCATCCTGAACTCGTTGCCGCTTCGCGGGAACGATAAAACCGTTTCAGGATCTAAACACTCAAAACATGCGCAATTATTTATGTCGTCATAAATAATCCGGGTGATGAAATTTATGAACGAGACAGCAAAGCGTTCCAGCATCGATGAAGACCATGAAGACCTTGCCGCTTTCGATGAGCGCGCAGACGAGCCGACCATGACTTATGAAGAGCTGTTGGAAGACCTCAAGGCGTATGGGAAAATTTAACCATGCAAAATCTAACTCGCATTCCTTTACGCTCATAGCGATTGTCTTTTTATCCTGTTTTTCCTTCCATCCTGACCATCCGCGGTTCAGACAATTTTTATTATTCTTTTCCAAACGCCGCATCGCCGTGATTTACAACAAACAGCGATGGTTTCCCTTTCGCGCCGAGCTTGTTCACTACCCGGACTTTGAGGGTGTTTTTTCCCGACTGGAGGAGCCATGCCCAGCGCTCACCCTTGAGCTTTTCCCAGCCGGTGTCATCCGAGTTGACCTCGAAATGGCTGAAATTCGGGGTATAGGTCTCGAAACGGAGGAACAGCCGGTCGTTAGAGACTCCCGAAGTGGCGTCCACATGCACAAGGTTCAGGTCCGGCCAGAGATCGCGGGCGCGGTCGGTGTGACGGGAGTAATGCCTCTGGTACGGGCTTTGGGTGTCGTACCAGTTGACATAACCGTCCCAGGGGGTGAACGAGTTGTGGGTCAGCGGCTTGGGATAGGGCTTGGCATACCAGTTGTTCCGGGGCACCACCCGTATGAAACCGGCGTTGATGAAACCGGACAGATAATCATGACTGCTGTAGTTGACCGGCGGCTCGTGATGGGTCAGGGAGCCGCGGCCAACCGGGAACTCCTTGTCCGGGCGCTTGTCCATCCAGCTTATCCAGTCGTGCATCCAGTCGATGGTCTTTCCGGGGAAGTAGTAATCGAGGTAGAGCTTGTGTAGCTCCTCCATGCCCAGGGGCTCGGCAGTTGCGAGCAGGTAGTTGTAATTGTTGATGCCGTCGGCGTCGAGGAATATCCACTTGCCGTACTCGTCGTTCCAGACCTCGCAGATTTCATGGAAGCTGATGTGAGTCAGCCGCGCATTCCAGCCGTAAGCCTGGAGCATGCCGCAGAGAAGGGTATTGAACATGAGGCAGTAACCGCCTGAGCCGGCGGTATCGATGCGCTTGAGGATGGAATGGGCGTCCCAGAGGGGATATTCGGGAAACGCCCCGGAATGCATCCAGCGCCCGGAAACATGGTTGAGGAGGCGGACCTGCGCCTCGAACTCGGTGCGGCTCCCTGCAATGATTTTGTCCAGGCTCTCGCGCTCGCGAAGATCGGCGTACTCCGGTCGGTCGGAGGATTCCCATTCCCAGTCGAGGGATGAATACCGGATGACCGGGTTTACCTGCTCCGTGACTTTGATGTTTTTATGGAGGGGCACGCTTTCATGGAGTTCTGCGGTCAGGCCGGCTGATTTTATCACCGGGCTTTTCAGGGGATTTTCAGTGGAGAGCACCGCCTTGAACTGCACAAAGCGCCGGTTAAGTTCCGCGCCGCCGAGTGTGAAATCCAGGGAAGCGCCGCTCCCGATAAGGCGGTACGGCTCCCATTCATCAGAGCACGGCTGCGGACTGGTTCCCCGGTGGAAGAAGTATTCTACCTTCGTTTCGGGCGGGACATCGGCGTCCACCTTCAGCCTCATTTTCTGGATTTCACGGAGCGGAACGATGAAATCGTTCGATTCCCCTTTCCAGAGGTCGATTACCGGGCTTGCCAGCCAGCCGGAGCGGACATAGCGGTCGAGACTGAGCCGTATGGTGTATTCGGCGCGATCTTTCTGTTCGGGGCCGAAAGGGCTTTCCTTCCAGGTTTTGCCGCCGTCGAAGGATTTGAACGAAGTCTCCCCCACATGGGCAGGATCGCCGCCGCCGTCTTTGAATTCATCCGCGCGGGCAAGCCAGACTTCCCATCCCTCCTCTTTCGCTGTCGCCTCCGGGCAGGCCAGATCAATGACATTCTTCCCCTTTTTCAGCCACGAGGCGGGAAATTCAAACCACCGGTAGGTGAGGGTGCTCTTATCGATCCCCCAGTCGTCGTATTTCATGGTGTTGCCGTTAATGGTAACCAAGAGCGGGCGCTTTTTTGCTTTCTGGTCAGCCGGGAGGAACCATACCTCCCGCTCGAACAGCGCCACAAACCAGGCTTTCTCAGCCCGGGGATCGTCAAGGGTGAGTATCTTCCGCGCCTGGTTCTTTCCCCAGACCACATCGCCGTCCTCCCCCTTTTCGCTGTAGCCTGACCCGGGGGCGTCGTTTTCAATGAGTACCATATTGAACAAGCTTACCCCGCCGCCCGGATGTTTCATGACCATGTTTGTGAATCCAGTATCGTAGATTTTTTCGGCGCCTCCGCCCCAGGTGGTCTGGACCGTTGTCCCCTGAGCGAAGGCATTTGTTCCCGGCAGGAAGAGGATAAAGCTTGCTATAAGTTTAAATAAATGTTTCACGTTCGCTCCCCTCTATTTTAATCGTCTGAACCACGGATGGTGTGGTTCAGACATATTACTTCGATGTCGGAACTGTAATCCCATGAATCCGGGCGATGGTGAGGCCGTAGCATTTGGCGCGGGTCTCCTGGGACACACCGCAGGCATCGAGCATTTTGTTGAACCGGATGATGTTGGCTTCAAGAGCCTCCGGGGGCTCGTCGGTGGCAAAGAGAATCTTTTCGAAAGCGGGCACAGCATCCTTGGGCATGTGCGCCTTCCCGATATGGGGAGTCCACCAGAGGAACTGCAGCCAATAACCGGGGTCGTTTTCCTTTTTTATCAGCGAGGAGCCGGACATGTCGAAATAGAGATTCCTGTTCCGCCGGGTCGCCTCTCCGGCCTCGTCATACCAGGGATTTCCGAAGTGGGCGGCGTGGATGACCAGGTTGGGATGGTTAGATGCGATATTTGCAAGGTATCCAGGACGCATCCGCGCCATCGTGCCGGTAGCATGGATGCCGGTATGGGGCGCTATCGGCATGCCGAGCTTCTCCGCCAGAGTCCAGACAGGTTCGTATTTTTGGTCGTCATAATTCCATTGCTTTGTGGCGAACACCTCTCCCAGGCCTTTGAATCCCATGGCTTTGACCCTTTTAATATCATCGAGCACAGTCGGGCTGTCAATGTCTATCGCGGCATAAGGGATTACCCGATCCGGGTGAGCTTTGGCGAACCGTATGCCCCGGTCCAGATTTCGCATCGGCACAAGGATGCAGGCCATGGCGTTGTGTTTGGTATAGATTTCAAGGAAGGATTTTTCCCAGGCGTCGGTTGCCTGGTAATGGATGTGGGAATCGATGATGAAAGACGGCGTCGAGGTGTTCGGTTCCGACCCGGCATTTCCGTTCCATGCAAACAGGGTGAATGCAAGCGTGGTGAAAAGGAAAAGTTTTGTATTCATGGAGCCTCCCCAAGGATGATTCATGTTACACTGCTTCTCTGGCTCTCCATCCAGATATAGATCGGATAAATATTGTTTACATATTTATACGACCCGGAGCCACCTTCTTCATCATGTATAATTATTCCCAAATCTTTCATTCTCCGTAAAAAATTGTGGAAAACTTTAAGCTCTGTCGGATTTAGCCTTTTTTCTATGTCGCTTTTCCTGAAATTACTTGCCTCACCGAGCTTCCTGAGAATTGATATATATCGGACGCTTCGGATGGCTCGGTATACTTTCGGGTCAAGGTACTTTTTCCCAATTCTTTCAGCAGCTTCGATAATACCCAATGTCGCATCAACTTTATAAATAACCATATCATCATTGCGATGGTAGACAGCGTCTCCAATTTCATGCATAAGGATGGGAAGACCGCTCGAATATATCACCATTATCTTCATGGCTTCGGTTTCAACTTTTACTTTGATAAGTTCAAATGCTTTCTCAAAGAAACCCTGAACTTCTAAATCTGATAGTTTATCAATTTCGACAACCCTAAAAACTCTCATAAGAGAAGGTTGATTCCTGCTTAACTGGTCTCTTATCTCGGGAAGCCCAATAGGCATCATAATAACAGGGAAATGATGAAAATGCGTCGCTGCGGTATCGACAAAACTTTTATACCAGTCAGCAAAATCAGAGGTCCTGGATATCCCATTAATATCGTCCAGAACGATGAATAATCCTTTTTTTTCATCTTTGATTTTCTCTATCAGATTGGAAAGGGCCTCAGGAAAGTTCCTGACCAGGATTTTTAAATCCTCTTCCCGCGGATTGAAACCAACGGAAATCCCAAAAAGGCCTATAGACTGAATATATTTTCCGAAAAATTCTGATATTTTCGAAAACCAATTTTGAGTATTGGCTTCTTTTAAAATCTGCTCAAAAATTCGCCGGACAAGCTCCTCAAGAGTTGCCACTCCTCCTAAAAAACATGAATGGTAAGGAAGTTCTCATTCTTTATCACCCATTGCCGGATAAAGCTTGCAAGAGAACTTTTCCCAATACCGCGTTCACCAGATAGAAATACATTCTCCTGTTTTCCGGCTGCCGTCTGTTTTACATATCGAATAATTTCTTGAATCTGTGCAGTCCGTCCGACAAATAACTCGACTGGAACGGGAGACCCAGGTTTGAATGGGCTGTCTTCTTTCATGATTTATCCTTTCATCACTACAAAAACAATTCGTTCAAAATAGACGCATTCCCAGCATAAAGCAAAATAATACAGTCCGGCACAATAAGCAATTCAATGAGAGCTACACGGTATTATTTCGTTTGTACGCTCCTGAAGCAGGAGCGCAGGCCATGATGTCGCTCAGGGACACTTCCGGATGGTGATACCGTTTATATAGGTGAGTTTTTTTTCCGTACTGAATTGCTTCACGCGGGCACCACTGGATGCAGGCAAGGCATTGCTCGCAGCTGTGGCGCCAGGCAGGTCTGCCATCCACCATCCCGATATTCGACGCGGGACAGGTTTTTTCACAGATACCGCAGGAATTGCATTTTTCATCAGTATGGAAAGATTTGTCCATTTCCGCAACATGTTTAACCGACATACGGTACAACCAGGAGAAAAGGATATTCTGCCAAAAGGGACCCTTCTCCATCGGAACCACTTTCTTTTGCGAAATCTCATGGGAGATGCGTTTGATTTTGTTATCAGCTCTGGTAATTCTTTCCTTCCATTTCTCCTCCGGACCGGGACTTCCCCAGGGGATATAGTTCGACGGCATGACAAGATCGTATCCGGCAGACAGGGCTATTCCTTTACCGGCCATCACTTTCCTGAGCTGGATGAGCGTTGCGGCCACCTGGCCGCCGTTCACCGCCACCGCGAAATAATAGTGCGATGTGTCAGCGGGAAGGAGGTCGATAAACTGAAGCACCTTGTGGGGAACTCCCCAGATATGCACCGGGAAGACCAGACCGACACTGCCTCCCGAAACGCCCGGAGAAACCGCCTCGATCTTCGATATGGGGTGCAGAGCTGCGCCACCGAGCTCATCCGCCAAACGACGCGCAGTCCATAGAGAATTCCCGGTCCCGGAATAGAAATAGATATCAGTGTTCATTAATTCTGCTCCAATTCTCTTATCATGGATTCTATCGCGGTAAAAAGAGGCGGCAAATCTCTCTCAATTATGCTCCAAATCTGAAATACATTTAATCCAAGGTAGTCATGAACGACTACATTTCGAAATCCGCCAATATCTCGCCAAGGTATTTCCGGATGACGGTCTTTCAGTGTAACTGATAACCGTTGAGTGGACTCGGAGAGTTCCTGCAGTTCACGAATCGTTGCTTTCTGTGTCTTGCGGTCTGATAAAAATTTGCCTTGTCCTTCCTTAGTATAAATCTGAATGGCTTCGATACACTCACGGATATGGCGGAGATACACCCGATCATCTTTCATAAAAGTACGGCCTCCTGGCATACACTGTCCCGTATATCTTCACGGAGCGATTCTGCTTCCACAACATCAACTCTCCTTCCGAGCAGCGCCTCGAGGTCGGCCACCAGACCGCCCGGAAACCAGGGGGGTGTGGGGCCATTTACTTCTATCAGAAAATCAACATCACTATCCAGAGACGCATCCCCCCGGGCTACGGAGCCGAAAACTTGTATCCTGCCGACCCCGTGTTTGCGGGCGATGCGGAGAATCTCCATGCGTTTTTCCCGCAGCAGATCAGGTATTTCTCTTCTCGGAATGGACTTTTCCGGCATCTGATTTCGCCCTCCACAGCATTAGATAATGGTTGCCTGAATTCTGTATTTCAGTCTTTCGTATAATTCATCTCCGGTTTCCCAGACAATAATGTTGTAATGATTCACATCGAAATGAACTACTTCTAAATCAGCTTTTTTGCATGTATAAATGACCGGCAAGCCTAATCCAAGAGCAAAACCCGCTTCAAAATAAACGCCGCCCCTGTTTCCGGTAAAATCAGCGATGAGGAATTTACTTTTACGGATTTCTGCGATTATCTGGTCGCAGATATTGTCATTATGTTCTTTTTGAGAGATGTTGAGAGGTTTATAGTCAGTTTCTTCGACAGCCTTCATAATATATTTGTTGTAAATTTCCAACATTTCGGGAGAGAAACACATTGCCACAAAACACTGGGTACTATTGACAACTTCCTTTTGCAGGTTTTCTGCTCGCTGAATGCCATCTATTGTAAGCGAAACCAAATTTGAATTTGATGATCTTGAAAGTATCAAGTAATTCAAATCGCGAAGTGCTCTTAACATCTGTATCAGTTCTTCACTGTTTTTCGCATAAGCTATTGCGGGAATATTATCATAAATATCTAATTTTTTATAAAGGTGTTCCGTTTTTCGATAGATGTGCAGCAGTAACTTATCCAATTTCTCCATCGTGGTTTTTGGAATCATTGGAGAAGACAGCATGCTTTCATAGTTTTTATTTGTGATAAGCCCAATAGGCCGATTCAATTCATTCATCTCTCTGATGTATCCAGAAAATAAATGATTTTTCCCTTTATACTTTCTTTCTATTTCACCATATGTAGAATTATAACTGGGTAAATCTTGAGAAGCTTCCAAACTAATGTTATATTTACCACAGTTTTGGCATGAGCAATTATAAATTCCATTATGGGAAATCTTCTCTATTGTCTGTTCACAAAAAACACATTGTGAGTTCCACATTTTTTTCTCCCTTGTAATGCTTATGTAAGTCCCCCTTCGGGGGATTTAGGAGGCTGCAACTTAAGCGATCAAAGATGCCATATTAACTCAAGTAATATGCCCTTATTCCATTTCCCGGAGCAATGCCTTTTTATCATAAAAAAAATCCTGCATTCTTTTTTCTTCCCCCCTTGCTTTTCACCCAAAATACCATATATTGTATGAAGAAGAAAACACACTACAGTATATTCTTCCGGCTTTACTAAAACCTCTTCTCACCCAAACACTTACGGATTCATCGCCATGGAAAATTCCTGCGGGTTCGTCCACCTTCATACCCATACCATGTACTCGCTCCTGGACGGCGCTATAAGGCCGAAAGAGCTGATCGCCGCCGCCAAAGAGTGGGGCATGGGCGCCGCCGCCATCACCGACCACGGCAACATGTTCGGCGCGGTGGAATTCTACCTCAAGGCCAAAGAGGCGGGCATCAATCCCATTATCGGCTCGGAAGTGTATGTGGCCATCGAGGGGATGAAATCACGGCGAGCCGCCCGGGGAAACAATGACGGCGCCAATCACCTCGTGCTTCTGGCCGCGACCGACCAGGGATACCGCAACCTGATGAAAATCGTCTCCCTCGGATATCTCGAAGGATTCTACTACAAGCCCCGGATCGACAAAACCGTTCTCCGCGAATACCACGAGGGACTGATCGCCATGACCGCGTGCCTCGGCGGGGAAATCCCCCAGCTCATCCTGCAGGGCAATCCTCAGGAGGCGGAACAGGCGGCTCTCGAATACGCCGACATCTTTGGGAAAGACAACTTTTTCCTGGAGCTCCACGATCACGGCATCGAGGCTGAAAAGACCGCACGAAGGGGTATTGTGGAGATATCCCGGAGGACCGGGATAGGTCTTGTTGCATCGAACGATGCTCACTACCTGCTGGCCGGGCACGCCGATTCCCACGATGTTCTCCTCTGCATCGCCACCGGAAAAATTCTCGAAGACGAGAACCGTCTGAAAATGGAGACCAAGGAGTTCTATCTGAAATCTCCGGACGAGATGAAAGCCCTCTTTTCCGACTATCCGGAAGCCATCGAAAACACTGTGCGGATCGCCGAACGGTGCAATGTTACCATAAAAACCGGAGAATTCTATCCGGTGAAATTCGAAGTGCCGGTGGATTTCGAGGGAAACACCGACGACTACCTGGCGAATGTTGCAGAAATTGGTCTCCACGACCGGTACGGCGACCGTGCGGAGGAATACCGCGAGCGCATGCTGTATGAGTTGGACATCATCAAAAAGATGGGATTCTCGGATTATTTTCTGGCCATCTACGACTGCACCCGGGCGGCGCGTGAGATGGGCATCCCTGTCGGAACCGCGCGCGGCTCGGCGGGCGGCTCGATTGTGGCGTACGCCATCGGGATCACAAACCTTGACCCCATGTCCTACGGTCTTATCTTCGAGCGCTTCCTCAATCCGGAGCGGGTCAGCATGCCCGATTTCGATGTGGATTACGCCGACCGGTACCGTGAGAAAATGCTCGATTATGTGAAGAACAAGTATGGCGCCGACCATGTCTGCCAGATCATTACGTTCGGCTCGATGAAAGCAAAGCTGGTGGTGCGTGATGTAGGCAGGGTGCTCAACATGCCCTATGCGGATGTTGACGCCATCGCCAAGCTTATTCCCAACGATTTGGGTACCACCCTGGAGAAAGCTTTCGAACTTGTACCGGAGCTCAGCGCGCTGGAAAAAAAGGATGAAATTCACCGCCAGCTCTTCCGTCACGCCCGCATACTCGAAGGGCTGAACCGTCACGCCGGAACCCACGCCGCCGGGGTTATCATCACTCCCGGGCCATGCACCGAGTATCTCCCGCTCTACAAGCAGAACGAGGACATCACCAGCCAGTACACCATGGAGTATGTGGAGAAGATCGGCTGCCTCAAGGTGGATTTTCTCGGCCTCCGCACGCTGACTGTCATCAAGGATGCGGTGGACATGCTCAACGCCCGCGGGGAAAAGGTGGATATCAACTCCATTCCCATTGACGACCCCGATGTCTACCGCCTCATGGGCCTGGGCGAAACCATCGGCATATTCCAGTTTGAAAGCGCCGGGATGCGCGATTACCTGCGGAAGCTCAAACCCTCCTGCATCGACGATCTCATCGCCATGAACGCCCTCTACCGGCCCGGCCCGCTCGGCTCCAACATGGTGGACGATTTTATCGAGCGGAAACAGGGCGTCAAGGAAATTAAGTATCTTCATCCGCTCCTTGAACCTGTGCTCAAAGAAACCTACGGCGTTATCGTCTACCAGGAACAGGTGATGAAGATCGCCAATGTGCTTTCCGGATTCTCTCTCGGAGCGGCGGACGAGCTGCGCCGCGCCATGGGAAAGAAGAAACCCGAAGTCATGGCTAAAATGAAAAGCCGGTTCATCGGCGGCGCTCATGATAAGGGGATCGATGACTCTATCGCGGCCGAGGTGTTCGATCTCATGGCCTTTTTCGCCGGATACGGTTTCAATAAATCCCATTCGGCCGGGTATGCCATACTCGCCTACCAGACCGCATGGCTCAAGGTGAAATATCCGGCGGAGCTTATGGCGGCGACCCTGTCCTCGGAAATGAACGACATCGACCGCATCGTGGTGCTCATCGAAGAATGCCGGCGGATGAACATAGAGGTGCTTCCCCCCGATGTGAACCGGTCATTCGCCGTATTTACCGTGGAGAACGGGAATGTGCGGTTCGGGCTTGGCGCCATCAAGAATGTCGGGCTGGGCGCGATTGAATCCATTGTCGCCGCCCACAGCGAGAAAGAGCTGTTCAAGAACCTCCATGATTTCTGCTCGCGGGTCGATCTCAAGGCGCTCAACAAGCGAATGCTCGAATCCCTGGTCATGGCCGGGGCGATGGATTCTTTCGGGGCGGAGCGCGCCAGGCTCACAGCGGGAATCGATCCGGCAGTGGAGTATTCCCAGATGGAACAGCGTGAGCGGGCAATGGGGCAGATAAACCTTTTCGGCGAGCTAGCCGGTACCGGCGCGGATATGTTCGATGCGGCGGAGCTTCCCAAGGTTCCCTCCTGGAATCGTTTGGAAAAGCTGGCCAAGGAAAAATCGGTGCTGGGCTTCTGGTTTTCCGGCCACCCGCTCGAAGGCTACCAGGACGAGTTGAAAGCTTTCGCCACCCCGTTCAAATTCCTGGTGACCAAAAAAGACCGCGACCCTGTGACCGTCGGGGGTGTGGTCACCTCCATCTCCCGCAAGACCAGCAAGAAGAACGACAAGCCGCTCCTCGTGGTAAGGCTCGAGGACCTGGAGGGCAGCGGTGAGGTCATTTTCATGAACGGCGCGTTCGATGACTGCAAGGATCAGCTTGCTGTGGATTCCATGATCCTTGTCGAGGGCGCTGTCTCCGCACGCAACGACCCGCCGAGCGTCTGGGCCAACAGTATCGAGGACCTCACGACTTCCCGTGAAAAACGCTCCAAGGGTATCACCATAACCCTCTCCACCCTGGATCTCACTCCGCACGACCTTGATACGGTGATCGACTCTTGCCGGAAATATCCGGGGAATCTTCCTCTCTCCATCAGGCTCTCCACCGAGACCACCGGCGATTACCGGGTGAAATGCAAAAAATTCACCGTTTCCCCGGACCGTCATCTCATACGGGAGCTGCGGGTGATACTTGGTAAGGAAAATGTGGCGCTGGGGTGAAAGACAAGGCACAAAGAAAAAGATTGTCTGAACCGGTGATTCGCGTGATTTAAATGATAAAAGATGAGGAAAAAAGGAAAAAGACAGAAGAAAAAAGACAAGAATATTTCAATCAGGATTACTACTTGTTTCTTCTGGAAATTAATACCGTTCTTATCTCCTCAGTACTGTAAATTCTCCCGATATCTGTATCCGCTATCCCTCTTTCGACAGAATCAAGAAAAGATTTTCTATATACCAGTTCGTCGTAGTCTTTTGGTGACAAGAGAACTCCGGCCGGTTTTATCCTTGTATCTTTTCCAAATGTCCAACACATTTCGTCGTTTTCTCTCCTTAGTTCCGGTTCAACCCCATTTCCCGACTAAGCAATTTCGACTTCCATCGCACTTCCATATTTTTGATATCGTCTGTCGTTGAAGCTGTTCCAGCAACTTCCAGGATCGACACTTGGTAGTCGCTGGCATCTCGACTTTTTAGGGCAACATCACCACCATGACCAGTTTGTACATAGACTTGCCACCGACCCCAGAAACCATCCTCGCCATATGCTGCGCCTACATACTGTTCTTTTGTCCTGGGGCATGTAAGTAGGTAGATTCCTTTTGAAGACCGGAAGGCTGTTACCCAGCCAGCAGGAAGCTTGTCAAGCTTTGAAAGAGACTCTATAAAGTTCAGAAAACCGGGGAATTCAGGTTCCTTAAACTCTGTGAGAAGTTTTGTAACACGCTTATTCTGCTTCTCAGCCCGTTGAATCCATGCGCGCTCTCCCTGACCCCAATCTATAAATAGCTTCCCAATGAGATCGCTGAGGTCGTTTTCCAGTATGAGATCGTAAACATCAAGGCTTCCTGCCTTGTCCATGCCCCCGTCTATATGGGGTTTTGGTGTGTCTATGTCTAAAAGTCCGCGATACTTCGCCCCATAGATTCCAACAAACATGGTCTCTTCGCTTGGTGTCACGACAAATGATGCCCAGTATGGCGCCTTGAACTTCTTACGGTTGTTTATGCTTTGTGTTGATTGATATAGATCAAACTGTTCGCGATTGTCACGCCATAATTCATATGGAGTGCGACCTTTTGTGGCCCGTTTGTCTTTGTGACGCAGAAGACGGACATCGCTCAAGCTCAGGCCAACCTCTAATAGAATAGTGTTAAACATGATAGGCATGATTGTCATTCTCCAATAGCCCAACATTGTTTATACGGATCGGCATAACACCCCAATACCGTTATACAATACATGTCCCTCTTGAATGATTTGAAAGACTATTTATCGATTGAATGATACTTTTCCCTCATTGAATTTGTGAATCAACATTGATATGAGGGATTGATAGGGCAGCCCCTCTTCAATTGCTTTAGCCTGAATTTTCTTTAAATCTCGTTCAGTCATTCGAATATTGATCCTTTTTTGTTTGTTCAGGCTAGAGCGTGCATACTCCTCGTATTGCTTTTTATCATTCTCAGTGAGATCAGAAACCCATTCTTCATTATCAAATGATTGCGACAATTCCAATTCGTCTTTATCCATAACATCAGTATTTTTCATTATTTACCCACCAATCTCTTCTCCCGGTTCTTGCTAAGATAACTGCAGGGCGAAGCTTAGAGTTTGTTAAATCTGAAAACGGAAACGGAACGAGAATTACTGCACCGACTGTAGGTGTTGCCACGCCGCTTCCTCCTCTGGTCTATCCCAATCCTCGGATAGCGCTGATTCACTCAAAAGTGCAGTTTCAGATACATCGGTATTAGGTGCTTCATCAAGGATAGTGACTAAAGCCCGTCTCGATGCAGTGAGTTTCACAGCTTCTAATAAATGCACTTCACCGTCTTGATCGATAATTGCCTCAAAAGTTTTTATCATAAAAAAACCTCCGTAACTATTCTCTTGGTTACAAATCATGGTCGTTCTAACACATTATATAAACACAAGAATATTCTATGTCAAGAGGAAAAGACCGCCCATTTGACTGAGCGTTCAGACCTTATGCATCGCGCCGAGCGCATGGCTAGTACGCCGGAAGCAAGCAGTATCTTCCTATCAAAATTCAAAGCCAATGCCCATCCCTTTGGCGGCATTGGCAAGCGGTTTGTCCTTGGTCCAAAGGCGGACATTAGACAGAATTGCTGATGCAAGTATATGTACATCTACATACCCAAGGCCTTTACCCATCAATCGATTGTTATCAATGAAGACGATGATTTCCTCAATATCTGCGACGGTGCTCGTGGGAAGAGCATGGAGTAAAGCCAAAATTTCAACCCTGTTCTCGATGTTCCCGCAAGCCAGTTCGCCTATAACGAACGGATGGATCAACACGCGCCCTTCATCCAATAATTCGATGAGGCGATTATGACCGTACCGAAGATGCTCCACCCAGATCGACGTGTCAACCAGCACCATTTCATTCACTGACCGGTCTCCGTCTTCCGGGTATTCTCAATCCTTTTTCGGTGCCGCCAAGCCGTGCAAGCCTTCTTGAGCTTTCACGAGCGATCAACGTTTCAAGGCCAAGCCTTACCAATGAAGTTTTCTCCTTGATTCCCGTCATCTGGCTGGCCTTCATTATCAGCTCGTCGTCAATATTCAGAGTAGTTCTCATGGCATATCCCTTCCTTTAAGATATGAATGGATCATGAATCATAATATGCATGAATTATATGTATAGCGCAAAGGATTTTTTGGGGGGGCAAGGTAGATGCAGGGGATCAATACGATTAACCCTAATTATGCATGTAAAAGAGATTTTAGTCTCTGTTAACGTTAAAACTACAGCCCCCTAAATCCCCCAAAGGGGGACTTAAAAGACTGCAATACAAGGCTTAATTGGTTTTTTTAAAAAAGTTACACCTTCACATTTTCATCTTTACCGCGAAAAGTCCCCCTTCGGGGGATTTAGGGGGCTGCACT